>JAXESA010000133.1:0-2651 GCA_034116205.1 Ruminococcus sp.
GGGTTTATTCCCAGTTCTCCTGCAAGGGTTCTCACAGGCGGTAGCTTGTCGTTGGGCTTTAATGCACCAAAGGACACAAGACGTATCACATTTTCGTAAAGCTGTTTATATACAGGCGTTGGTGACTGATAATTAATGCTAAACATTACATCCTCCTTTCTGTTGACTTAATTGTATTAATGCAACTAATACAATTAGTACAATTAGATAATACAATAGTAAAATCAGTTTGTCAATACTTTTTTTACAAAATATCAAGTTGACACTTTTATATATTAATGATAAACTATTGGTATAGTTACATACGGAGGATATTATGAAAAATCAGGATAAACAAAAAGAAACCCTCATAATGGGCAAGTATCATACATACGATGCACTCCTTTTTGTAGGAGTCGCACTTATAATTTTAGGAATAATTTTTCTTGCCACAGTATTTGTGGGAACATTTACAATGGGTAGAGCGTCTGTGATTATTGGAGTATTGCTTCTCCTTTCAGGCTCAATCGTTACCGGCAACGGAACAATGCTTAAGAGAAAAGCTCTTGATGATGAGGACTACTACTGTGACTACAAGGCAGAAAAAAAGAAAAACTCTGCCGATGATTTATCAAAGTAAAATAAAATTTTGGCGTGCCAAGGGTACGCCTTTTTTCTTTATAATAACAAAAACACCCCAATCGCAATGAAAGGGGTGTTATGTAATTACAGTACTTTATTACTTAAGAAAAGGAAGTGAACGAACGATTGGAGCCTCAATAGACTTGTTTGAGCAGGTCTGGAAGAAGCATATGATGCTTACAACCTCGAGAATAGCTACGCAAACGCCACCTGCAACCGGTACAATACAAGTCCAGCACAGAAGTACTGTAAGGATTGATACAAGTGTAGTTGTGATAGCAATCTTAAGGGCTTGCTTGATGTGGAAAGAAAGGTACGGTGAATTTACCGAGCTTCTAGCAAGCAGTGCAACTACAATACCTACAAGACCTGTTAAGTAGCAAAGAATTGCAAAAATCTTGTTGTCGTGTACATCATTTGGGTCAAACTCTGCTGTGTGGTCATAAGGATTTACAACAGGAGCAGTATTGTACTGTGGTGGTACCGGATTTCCCTGAGGTGGAACAGGATTTCCCTGAGGTGGTACAGGATTTCCCTGTGGTGGCACCTGATTGCCCTGAGCAACATTTTGTCCGCAGTTTGGGCAAAAAACTGCATCATTTTCTAACTGTTGTCCGCAGTTATTACAAATCATTATTTATTCCTCCAGAATTAGTTTAATATACAAAAGTATAATAATATATATTTTGCACTTGTAAAGTATATCACAAAAGTAAGAAAATAAAAAGGGGGATTTTTCATAAAATCATAATATTTCGCAAATTTCATCAGTTTTCAACAAATCCACCTCCACCCTATTCTTGAAATAAAGCACTTTTTATAATATAATCACTTGGGGGGGAATTTTATGATATATAATAGTATGGTAAAAGGAAAATTTATTAACAGACCCAACAGATTTATTGCAAATGTCGAAATCAATGGCAAAAAAGAGGTTGTCCACGTGAAGAACACAGGCAGATGCAAGGAGCTTTTGACAGAGGGTGCAACTGTGTTTTGTGAGAAAAGCAACAACCCTAACCGCAAAACAAAGTATGACCTTATCTCCGTTTACAAAGGTGAAAGGCTGATAAATATGGACAGCCAAGCCCCCAACAAGGTTTTTTATGAATATTTACAGTCTGGAAAATGCTACAAGGATTTAACCTACATAAAGGGTGAATACACCTACGGCGACTCACGAATTGACTTTTACGCAGAAAACGAAAAGGAAAAATTCCTCATAGAAGTAAAGGGTGTCACCCTTGAAAATGACGGTGTCGTAATGTTCCCCGACGCACCAACCCTTAGGGGTATAAAACACATTGATGAGTTGATAAAAGCAAAGGAAAGGGGCTACCACACTGCAATTGCTTTTGTTATACAAATGGACAACATAAAATATTTTACCCCAAACAAAATAACACACAAGGACTTTGCAGACGCCCTCAAAAGGGCAGAAAAAGCAGGTGTAGAAATCCTCTGCCTTGACTGCATTGTCACCAAGGACACACTGACAATAAAGGACAAAGTTGAATATATACTATAAGGAGTATAATATGCTGAATATAGGAGCACATTTATCAATATCAAAGGGCTTTTTAGCCTGTGGAAAAGAGGCTGTTTCAATAGGCGGAAACACCTTTCAGTTCTTCACACGAAATCCCCGTGGAGGAAAAGCAAAGGACATTGACAAAAAGGACACAGACGCATTACTTGAATATATGAAAGAAAATAACTTTTCTAAAATTCTTTCCCATGCACCTTACACCCTAAACCCCTGCTCTGCCACCGAAAGGACAAGGGAATTTGCCCTTGAAACTATGGCTGACGACCTTAAGAGAATGGAGTATCTGCCAAACAATCTGTACAATTTTCACCCCGGAAGTCATGTGGGGCAAGGAGCAGAAAAGGGAATTGAGTTGATAACAAATCAGCTGAACACAGTGCTTTTTCCCGAAATGACAACAACTGTTTTGCTTGAAACAATGGCGGGAAAAGGTAGTGAAGTTGGCAAAACCTTTGAAGAGCTAAGGAGCATTATTGACGGA
>JAXESA010000134.1:0-4101 GCA_034116205.1 Ruminococcus sp.
CTTTCTTGAAAGAACTGTTGTTGCGTCAAGGTGAGCAAAGGTTGTTGCAGGAGCAGGGTCAGTAAGGTCATCGGCAGGAACATAAACAGCCTGAACTGATGTTACGGAGCCGTTCTTTGTTGATGCAATTCTCTCCTGCAATTCGCCCATTTCGGTGGCAAGGGTTGGCTGATAGCCAACAGCAGATGGCATTCTGCCAAGAAGTGCAGAAACCTCTGAGCCTGCCTGTGTGAAACGGAAGATGTTATCTATAAACAACAGAACATTTTGATTCATTATGTCACGGAAATACTCCGCCATTGTAAGACCTGTTTCGGCAACTCTCATTCTGGCTCCCGGCGGCTCGTTCATCTGGCCGAACACAAGTGCTGTCTTTTCAATAACGCCGGACTCCTTCATCTCCACCCAAAGGTCGTTACCCTCTCTGGAACGCTCACCAACACCGGTGAAGATTGAGTATCCGCCATGCTCTGTGGCTATGTTGCGGATAAGTTCCTGGATAAGAACTGTTTTACCAACACCGGCACCTCCGAACAGACCGATTTTACCACCCTTTGCATAAGGTGCAAGAAGGTCGATAGCCTTGATGCCTGTTTCAAGGATTTCAACACCGGGGCTTTGCTCCTCAAATGAGGGCGGATCCCTGTGAATTTCCCAATGCTCTTCGTTTTCAAGACTTTCTCCACCGTCAATAGTTTCACCAAGGGTATTGAAAAGTCTGCCCAAGGTTTTCTCACCAACAGGTACCTTTATACCTGCCCCTGTGGAGGTAACCTCCATATCCCTGTAAAGACCGTCAGAGGAAGCCAGCATAATACATCTCACTTGGTCGTTGCCAAGGTGCTGTGCAACCTCCATAACAAGGGTCTTTCCGTCATTTTCAACAGTAAGGGCGTCCTTGATTTCAGGGATTGTATCAGAGGTAAACTGAACATCCACAACAGGACCCATTATCTGAACGATTCTACCTTTATTCATTATGTTCATCCTTTCACTGCTTTGTTAGTGAAACTACACTTTCACATAACCTGATAGTGTTGTTTAATGCACTACTGCTTTCCTTTCAGATTCTTCGGTCGCTACGCGCCCTCAGAATGACAGAGGTGGGTTTTGTTTTCTATCAGTGTATTTCCTGAACTACAACTGCCTGCGGACAAACCCTCCACCGCAAGCGGTTCCCCTCCCTTTACACAAGGGAGGCTGGCTGTAAGGCAAGTGGTCATCTACCTTTACACAAGGAAGACATTTTTACTCCTTATTCCTCTGTGCCTTTGCACCGGAGATAACCTCGGTAATCTCCTGTGTGATAGCCGCCTGTCTTGCACGGTTATACAGCACCGAAAGCTCCTTAAGCATTTCCTTTGCGCTGTCTGTTGCACCCTGCATAGCCATCATACGGGCATTTTGCTCACTACAATAGGACTCAACAAGGGCACCGTAAATGTAGCCTGCAATAAAGTCCGGTATAACATTGTCAAAAACAACATCCGCCGAGGGGAGAAGTGTAATATTATTAAGGTTTGTTCCCAAATCAATATGGTCAGAGGTGTCTGTAAAGGCGTGTTTACGAAGTGGCAAAAGTCTTTTCATTTTTGGCTCTGTGGCTATTGCCGACTTCATCTTTGTATAAACAATATACACCTCGTCAAGCTCGTTGTTATCAAAGAGTGTTACCATTGTTTCTGCAATTTTTCTTGCACGGTTAAGGCTTGGGTCCTGGGCTGTGTATTGGAACATTTCGTCAACATAAATGTCCTTTTTTTGAAAATAATGCCTACCCACCTGACCAACAACAAACAGCTTGTCGTTCTTCCAACTGTCGTCCGAGATAATCTCCTGTGCCATCTTGATAACATTCTGATTGTAAGCACCGGCAAGACCTTTGTCGGCTGTGATAACAATAACGCCCTTGCGCATTTCAGGCTGACCTGCAATATCGTGTTCGTTATAGAAATACCTGTGTTCAACATCGGGAACAAGCTTCAGCGCCTTTTTGATTGAATCCTGCAAATTGATAAAGTAAGGGTGGGTGTTCTCATACTCCCTTTTAGCCTTTTTCAGCTTGCCGGAGGAAATCATATACATAGCGTTTGTGATTTTCAGGGTATCCTTAATGCTTTTTATTCTGCTTTGAATCTCTCTTGTATTAGCCATAAAAAGACTTCCTTTTACACCTTACTTTTGTATTCTTTTGCAACAGTAAGGATTTTTTCTTTCAGTTCATCTGTGAGGACTTCTTTTTCCTCTATCTCTTTTCCGATTTCAGGATATTTTGCGTCAAAATACCGGAGCATATCTATCTGGAATGTTTTTATATCAGCAACATCCACATCAAGCATCAGCTTATTTTCTGCAACCACAAGGGAAATAACCTGGTGTGATAGAGAAAGCGGGTTGCAAAGTGGCTGTTTAAGCATCTCCATAAGTCCCTTACCAAACTGGAGCTGTTCCTTAGTTTCAGGGTCAAGGTCAGAGGAGAACTGTGTAAACACTTCCATTTCTCTGTACTGGGCAAGGTCAATTCTTATGGAACCGGCAGCCTTTTTCATAGCCTTTGTTTGGGCAGCGCCACCAACACGGGAAACAGATAGACCAACATTTACAGCCGGTCGCATACCTGAATTGAACAAGTCGCTTTCAAGGAAAATCTGACCGTCTGTAATTGAGATAACATTTGTAGGAATATAGGCGGAAACATCGCCTGCCTGTGTTTCAATGATTGGAAGTGCTGTAATTGAACCGCCACCCAGCTCATCTGAAAGTCTTGCCGACCTTTCAAGGAGTCTTGAATGGAGGTAGAAAACATCTCCCGGGTACGCCTCACGGCCGGGGGATCTTTCAAGGAGAAGTGACATTGCTCTGTATGCAACTGCGTGCTTGCTAAGGTCGTCATATACAATAAGCACATCCTTGCCCTTATACATAAAGTATTCAGCCAAGGAAGTTCCGGCATATGGGGCAATATACTGAACGGGAGCAGGGTCGGAGGCTGTTGCAGAAACAACGATAGAGTAGTCCATAGCACCGTTCTTTTCAAGTGTATTTACAATTCTTGCAATGGTAGAGGACTTCTGACCGATTGCAACATATATACAGATAACATCGTTATCCTTTTGGTTAAGAATAGCGTCAACTGCTATTGAGGTTTTACCGGTCTGTCTGTCGCCGATAATAAGCTCACGCTGACCTCTGCCGATTGGGAACATTGAGTCGATTGAAAGGATACCTGTTGCCATTGGCTTGTTAACAGATTTTCTCTCTACAATAGATGGTGCGGAACATTCAACAGGGCGGTAGTCGTCCTCTTTGATTTCCCCTTTTCCGTCAATAGGAGCACCAAGTGCGTTTACAACTCTGCCAAGGTAACCCTCGCCAACTGGCACACCTGCTTTTTTGTGTGTTCTTGTAACACGACTTCCCTCTTTAATACCTCTGTCCTTGTCAAAGAGGATAACACCCATTTCATTGGCACGAATGTCCTGTACCATACCCTTGGCACCATTTTCAAAAACCACGATTTCGCCGTACATAGCACCGTCAATTCCGTAAACTCTGGCAATTCCGTCACCAAGGGAAATTACGGAGCCTGTTTCCTTTTCTCCTTTGTCAAAATCGAAGTTTTCAATTTCACTTTTCAGTATTGAAATAATTTCGTCTGATCTGACTCTACTCATTTCATTTACCTCCGTACTAATTTACGATTTAATGCGTTGAGCTTGCTTTTGACGCTTCTGTCAAAACGGTGACCGCCTGCCTCAATTACAAATCCCCCAATAAGCTGGGGACTTTCTGTCATACTTAAAACAACCTCTTTTGCACTTAGTCTTTTCTTAACAAATTTTTCCAGCTTTTCCTGCTGTTCCTCTGTGGGCTTTTCAACATAGTAAAGGTTTGCTTCAACAATGCCCTTTACTTCGTTACTGTAGTTTTTATATTCAAGAAAAATATCAAATATTTCTGTAATTCTTCCGTTTTTGCAAACAACCTTGATAAAGTTTTTTATGTCACCGGGAAAAATCTTATCAACAATGTTGTACTTCTTTTCTACGGGAATAACAGGACTTGCAAGCGCCTTAACAAGATGGGGATTTTCCCTTAAAA
>JAXESA010000135.1:0-4171 GCA_034116205.1 Ruminococcus sp.
CACACCTGCAATCAAGCTATATGAAAAATTCCAGTTTACTAAACAGGGAGTGCGAAAGGACTTTTACCGTTCTCCCAAGGAAAACGGTTTAATTCTCACAAAATTTTTATAAAGGATAATCAAATGAAGATATTAGGAATAGAAAGCTCCTGTGACGAAACAGCAGCTTCCGTTGTTGAGGACGGCAGAACTGTACTTTCAAATGTGGTTGCAAGTCAGGTTGAAGAACACAAGAAGTATGGCGGTGTTGTTCCCGAAATTGCATCACGCCGTCACGCAGAATGTATCAGTCAGGTTGTAAAAAAGGCACTTAAGGACGCAAACACCAATCTTTCGGAAATTGATGCCATTGGCGTAACCCACGCTCCCGGTCTTATCGGTGCTTTACTTGTTGGCGTTAACTTTGCAAAAGGCCTTGCATATTCCGCCAAAAAACCTTTGGTACCTACCCACCATCTTAGGAGTCACATTGCATCAAACTACATATCCAACAAGGATTTAAAGCCACCCTTTTTGTGCTTGGTGGTTTCAGGCGGACACAGCCACATAGTTATGGCTGAAAGCTATACAAAGATGAAAATCATCGGAAAAACAAGGGACGATGCCGCAGGAGAGGCCTTTGACAAGGCGGCAAGAACCTTGGGTATGAGCTATCCCGGAGGAATTTCTATGGATATTGAAGCAGAAAAGGGCGACCCTTTTTCATTCCCTCTCCCTCGTCCTGTTGTTCACGATGCACCATACGACTTTTCTTTTAGCGGACTTAAAACTGCAATTATCAATACAATTCACAACGCTGAGCAAAGGGGAACAGAATTCTCAAAGGCTGACATTTGTGCCTCATTCCGTTGGGCTGTTGTGGATTGCCTTGTTACAAACTTCCTAAAGGCGGCAGAGGACTACAAGGTGAACACCCTTGTCATAGCAGGGGGCGTTTCAGCCAACTCCCTACTTCGCAAAAGGCTTACAGAGGAATGTGGCAAAAGAGGTTACAAGCTGTTTATGCCGGAGAAAAAGTACTGCGGTGACAACGGAGCAATGGTAGCAAGCCAAGCATATTATGAATATCTTGACGGAAATATTGCACCATTAAGCCTAAATGCTGTTGCGACCTTGCCTATTGATTACAGATGATAAAAGAAAAAGTGTAGCAGAGAAATCTGCTACACTTTTTTGTATGTTTTACTTTATTTTCACCAAACTCTGTAATGACCAGCTACAGCACTATCATTCCGAAGCACTACACTGTCATTCCGAGCTTGTCGAGGAATCCCCTTCCTCTACCACCCATTTTGTTAGAGAAATTATACTTTCCTATAACCTATTAGTGTCGGCTAATGCACTACTGCTTTTCTTTAAGATTCCTCGGTCGTTCCACTCCCTCGGAATGACCAAGGGGGAGTTTTCCTCAAAATGACAGAGGGGGAAGTGTCTTCGGAATGACTGTATGGGGATATTCCTTATTTCAACAATTTTTCCACATCAGCAGGTTTCAGCACCTTGCCCATTGACACAACCTTTTCATTGACCACAATGGCAGGCATACTCATAACACCGTATTCCATTATCTTTTCCATATCTGTAATGTACTCCACCTCAACAGGCAAACCAAGGGATTTTACAGCCTCCTTTACATTTTCATATTGCTGATGACAGGACTTGCACCCTGCTCCCAAAACCTTAATGCTTGAAATTTCCTGTTCTGTTGAACAACATTCCTTAGTAGTTTCTTTACTCTCTCCCGAGCAACAGCAACAGGGTGTTTTTTCCTCTTTTTCTTTCTTTTTAAAATTAAACAATGACATAAAATCACCTCCAATATTATATAATAAAATTTTGAATTGCGTTAAAGAAGTATCCCACAATGATAATACCCACAGTACAAATTGCAATGAATATTCCAAGTAGCTTTGGCTTTACTGCCTTGCGGAGCATAATCATCGAGGGAAGTGACAGGGTAGTTACACCCATCATAAAAGATAGAACAACACCCAGCAATGCACCCTTTGCAAGTAGTGCCTCTGCTATTGGAATTGTGCCGAAAATATCCGCATACATAGGAACACCGGCAATTGTTGCAAGAATAACTCCAAAGGGGTTGTTGTTGCCAAGGAGTTTCACTATAAAATCCTGTGGTATCCAGTTGTGTATAATTGCTCCTATAAAGACACCCATTATGATATACGGGATTACCTTTTTTGCGGTTGTTACCACCTGTTCCCAAGAATACTTTAGTCTGTCCTTAAAGCGTAGTTCTTCCTGTGGCACATCAATAGATTTACCGTTTCGGATAAATTCCTCCACCTGATTTTCAAGGTGGAGTTTTTCAATAAGTGTACCGCCGACAACTGCAATTACTAGTCCAAGTACAACATAGATAACTGCAACCTTCCACCCGAAAATGCTCATAAGCAACACAAGACTTCCAAGGTCAACCATCGGGGAGGAAATCAGGAAAGAGAATGTTACCCCAAGGGGCAAGCCTGCACTTGTAAACCCAATGAACAGCGGAATTGATGAACAGGAGCAAAATGGAGTTACCGTACCCAGTAAAGCGGCAATAATATTCGCCCATATTCCGTGAAATCTTCCAAGTATCCTCTTTGTCCTTTCAGGGGGAAAGTAACTTTGAATATATGAGATAATCAAAATCAAAACACAGAGAAGTACAACAATTTTTATTGTATCATAAATAAAAAACTGAACACTGCTCCCAATTTTTCCTGATGTATCCAAGCCACAGGCATTCAGCAAGTAACCTATTGAACGACTTAACCAGCCCATTCCTAAAATTTCATTTTGAAAGAAATCCCACACAGCCTTAGCAATTTCCATAAATTCACCCTTTCATATAATATTATTCAAACTATAAACTATAAATTATTTAGTGTATCAAGATATTTCTGTGCCTCATCAATTCCCTTTTGGGAAATTGAGTAGTGAGTCCACTTGCCTTCCTTTCGACCTACCACAATTCCCGAGTCACAGAGGATTTTCATATGGTGGGATAAGGTGGGCTGAGTAACATCAATTTCTTCAAGTAGCCTACAGGCACATTTTTCACCTGTGCTGAGCATATCTAAAATTCTAATTCTGTTTTCGTCACAAAACGCCTTAAAAACTTTGGCTGTTCTCTTTTCGTCAATATTCAATTCTGTCACCTCACATTCATAATTATCTATATGTAATTATAATCAAATATAGATATTTGTCAATATGTTTTATAATTTTTTTCATTAAAAAATGGACTGCTCAAAATGAGCAGTCCATAATTCTAATTTAAGTTAATTAAGGCACATCAAATTACTTCTTTACAGTTACCTTACATACAGCGCTCTTCTTGGAGCCGTCCTTTGCTGTAAATGTAACCTTTGTAGAACCCTTCTTAACAGCTGTCAGCTTAACAGCCTTACCGGATGCTACGGTTGACTTGTTAACCTTAACAACCTTTGTGTTGCCTGACTTAACAGCAATGCTCTTGTTATAAGCTGTCTTTGGACTTACAGTAGCAGTAACATTAGCTGTGCTGTTCTTCTTTGCAAGCTGTACAGAAGTTCTGCTCAGTGTAACCTTTGTTACAGACTGATTAACAGTTACTACGCACTTAGCTGTCTTTTTGCTTCCATCCTTTGTTGTAGCAGTAATAGTAGCAATGCCTTTTCTAACACCTGTTACAATACCTGTCTGTGAAACTAAAGCAACCTTTGTGTTAGATGACTTCCAAAGAACTGACTTATTGTAAGCATTTGTTGGGGAAACTTTTACCTTAAGAGCAACCTTTTTGCCTGTATATACAGTAGCCTTCTTAGCCATTGAGATTGACTGAACAGACTGTCTTACTGTTACCTTACAGGTAGCAAGTACAGGACCACCAAGTGCTCTTGCTGTGATAGTAGCAACACCGGCACGAACGCCCTTTACAACACCTGACTGTGTAACAGTTGCGATACCGTTGTTTGAAGATGACCACTTAACAGCCTTGTTAGTTGCATTTGCAGGAGTAAGAGTAGCCTTAAGGGTAGCTGTTCTGCCTGTATATAATACAGTTGCTGTCTTGTTCAAAGTAATTTTATCAACCAATATACCATCCCATGTTACTGATGTAGATGGTGCCGGTGTTGATGCAGTAGTTGTTGGCTTTGGTGTTGTTGGCTCTGGAACTGAAGAGATA
>JAXESA010000136.1:0-2893 GCA_034116205.1 Ruminococcus sp.
TATCTATACCTCAAAATATGGCGGTTTTGCGTGGAGGCGGTGATTAACATGTACAATAAAGAGGACCAAATCTCTTTAGAACTTCAACAGGCACAAAGAGAAGCGGAAATTTTGGAGCAGGTTAATGCACGTGTAAGAAGAAAAACAAGTTGGGTTTTACTTCTTATTTCATTTATGTGCCTTGTACTTGTTACATTCGCTTGGTTTACAATAAGTACCCTTGCCAATGTTGAAAAGCTTGATATGAAAATCGGTACAGCACCTGACCTTCGCATAAGCACAGAAAACCACGGAAATAATTTTGATGCCTATGTCAAAACAGTTACATCAAGAATGATTGACAAAGAGCTGACAGACCGTTTCGATACCACAATGAACGACCAGGTAATGGACCCTGTTACAACATCTGACGGAAAAAGGTTTTACAGTCAGGGCGGAACAGAAAGGGAAAGGAACAAGAATACATTTCTTGAATTTGACCTTTACCTAATCGCCACCAAGGACTTGCCTGTTCACCTTACCACTTCCGAAGACGTTAATATCGGTGGAACAGAGGTAAGCACTACCGAAACCGGCGGCAAGGCAAATGTTGTCAAGGCTGTTCGTTTCAGCTTTACTAACGAAGAGGGCAAAACAGTAATCTGGGAGCCAAACAAAGGCACAGCAGTAGCAAACCAGAATACTTTTGATTTGTCAAAGCCAATGGTATATAGCGATGCAAACAAAATCTGTGACCTTAAACAGCTTGTACCTCAGAAGGTTACAGTAAGAATTTGGTTTGAGGGCGAAGACCCCGAATGTATCAATAACATTCAAGAGGCTACTATGGAGGCTGCCCTTACATTCGGCGGCAACGGTCAGCCAAGCTAGTAAGTGAGTACAATTTGTTTCAAATGATATAAGTAATATTTTGGTTGCTCTATAAAGGGAGGAGATAAACCTTGTCAAGAAAAAATAATAATCAGGATTTTACTCCTCAAGACCTAAGTAAGCTTACCGAAAAAGGAGCAAAAGAAACAGCGAAAGAATCGTCCTATGGTGACTTTGGTCAAGCCAGAGATGCGGCGGTTCTTGACAAAACCAAAAGAAGAAAAAGACTTCTGTTTTGGCTTACATTGCTCCTCATTGCTTTTCTATTTATATTATGGATTTTGATGTACTGGTGGACAAGGGCAGGCGACCTTGTAATTGATGTTGACCGCCTTGCAGAGCAAAAGGGTATTATCCTTAGCGAAACATCAGATTTCAAAGACCCCGAAACAGTTCTTGCAGGTGATTCAATAGACGGTGTAACAAATATTACATACGCATGGCTCACAGATGATATGTCTTTGGACGGCGACATCAGTTATCTTGATAATTACACAAATAAGGAAGATAAAACAATTGACGGCGGTAGCCACAACGGTGACAGCAACAACAATAAAAAGGCAGTAGCAGGCACAGACTCAGCCGGAGAAAATTACCTTGCATACACATTCTATTGTAAAAACGTGGGCAACGAGTCAGTTGACTACAATGCAACACTTGTAAACAACGGTGCTGCCAAAAGTATGGACGAGGCTGTTAGAATTATTGTTTTTAAGAATGGCGAACCAACAATTTATGCCGAAAAACAACACGACAGCGACCAGCCGGAGGATGACAGCAAGTTTATTCCAAAAACTCTCAAGTCAGAGCCTTGGAAAAACAATAAAGAGATTATGACAACCAAGTCAGAGGATTTCAAGCCCGGCGATGTTGACAAATATACAATCCTAATGTGGGTAGAGGGCAACGACCCCGAATGTGTTAACGAAATCCTTGGCGGTCATATGAAAATGTCAATGACCTTCTCCGTTGAGGACGAAGAGGTTTAATTGGATAGAAAACATAACATCAATTTACGAAATAATGCCAGAAAACTTCGTAAAGAAATGACGAAAGAAGAAAGGCATTTATGGTATGATTTCTTAAGAAGTTATCCGGTTAAATTTAATCGTCAAAAAGTATTAGATAAATATATAGTTGATTTTTATAGTGCAAGTGCCAAACTCGTTATTGAGATTGACGGCTCACAACACTATTTAGAAAAGGAACAACTGTATGACAGAGAACGGACAGAGTATTTAAAGAAATACAATCTGGAGGTTGTCAGAATACCTAATGGTGAAATCAATAACAATTTTGAAGGAATTTGCAGATACATAGATTCCATAGTAAAGAGTAGGTTGTAACCTTTCCTTATGCCTCCCTTGTGTAAAGAGGCAGACCGCTTGCCCAACAGCAAGTCTCCCTTGTGTAAAGGGAGCAGACAGCTTGCCTCACAGCAAGCCTCCCTTGTGTAAAGGGAGGGGGACCGCTTGCGGTGGAGGGTTTGTCCGCAGGCACCAAAGCCTAAAAAAATACTTGGATAGGATAGAAAACTTTAGACTATCTAAGACAAAATCACAGCAAGAGATTACTTTTACAACCCCTCAGTCACCTAACGGTGACAGCTCCCCTTACACAGAGGAGCCTAAACGAGCTCCCTAGCATGGGGAGACAAAAATCCAGTCCAAAGTGTTCCTCTGAAAAGTTCTGTTTGCTGAGCGGAATGAAGTAGGGTAGAACATTGGAATACAGAAAACAACCCCTTTGGTGTTTTGGGGTAAAAATTTTTAAGGAGGAATTTCTCTATGAAAACACGTTTATACACAAGAAAGAGAGCTCTCATCTCTTCAGTAGCAATGCTGCTCGTAGCAATGATCGCCCTCGGAACAGCAACATTTGCATGGTTCGCAGCTAACCCAAAGGCAAAGGCAAATGGTATCAAAATGAGAACAACTGCTTCAACAGGTCTTGTTATCAGAACAGAAACAGACTCATTCTGGTCTCATGATGCTACATTGAGATCAACAGGTGATTCTACTTC
>JAXESA010000137.1:0-8913 GCA_034116205.1 Ruminococcus sp.
AAACTGCAATCACTGTAGATATGATAAAAGATTTGTCGATTTCTATTAATAAACAGATAGAAAAAATGGTAGAAAAAGACAATAAAAACTTTATATTTGAAAATACAAGAGATATTTATTTTACTTTTTCTGCTGATAAAAATTTCTCCGGTGACATAAAAGAGTTAGAAATCACTGTTTGGGAAGAATGTATATATGAAGATCTTGAAACAGCCGATGAAACCGGTGGATTGATATGGAAATATTTTAAAGCGACAGGAACCTTTGAAAAAATTACTAAAATAGAGTATCCAGATGAAGACTTCGATTGGAATGAAACTCAAGAGGAAATGATTAGTGAATATTTTCAAGCCACACAAGGATATGATTATACAGGCAAATATATTCATGTTGATGATGATTCTGATAGATTACTATTCGTTGAAAACGAAAATACACTAGATTATCTTTATCGATATTGAGGGGAAAATTATGAGTTCTAAAACAAAAATTCTTATCTTTGCTGGACTTGCTATAATATTCATACTATTTTTATCAATTAAAGGCTGTAATAAAAATAAAGAGGATACTAATACTCAACAAAACACATTTAATAAACAATATGAATATTCAGATGGATATGACGATAACGATTATAATAATACTAATGCATATTCAGGCTACCTTAATGATTATTATATAGAAATAGTTGATTACCGTTTTTCTGAAACTGAATATTCAGGTGATCCTCTCATTGTTATTACATATAATTATACAAATTACAGTGATGAGGCAAATTGTTTCAGTTACACTTTGGAGGATACCGTTTTCCAGAATGGAATAGAATTAGAACAAGAATACTTTAGTATCAAAGACGAAGATGTAGATAATTCTATGGCAAGTAAAAAAATACAGCCTGGCACAACACTAACCTTTGAAAAAGCCTATGAACTACAAAATGATTTTGACGATGTAGATGTTGAAGTTACACCATTATTCTCATACGGCAATGAAAAAGTCACAAGGACTTTTTATCTCGAATAGATAAATAATAACTATCAATATCCCACAGGGTTTGTCAATATAAGTTTGTAAGTATTTTTTAAAGTCAGATAGCAGGCATTTTTGCCCGCCTTTGGAGTGGAGTGTAGCAAAACAGAAAAGCATCGTGTTTTGGTACCACATCCATGTATTCGCAAGCACTAAATTTGATCATTCAAAGCATCTAGTTAGGTATAACCCTAATCCCCCGTTATAAATAAGCATATAGCATGCTTGACAATCAATTATGTTTCGGCTATAATACGATTAAATAAGATTTTAGTCGGAGAGATGCTCTATGAAATATATAAAACGTTCGTTTGAGGATAAGTTTTTGGCACTAAATGAGGAATACAGTTGTTTATTACTCATAGGTCCTCGTCAAGTAGGTAAATCAACTATGCTGGAGCACTTAATGGAAGGAACAGACAGAAACGTAGTCACTCTTGACAATTTAGAAGAACGCAAATTGGCAAAAAATGACCCACAGTTGTTTTTGGAAATGCATCCTTCTCCTGTGCTGATTGATGAAATTCAATATGCTCCGGAATTGTTTTCATATATCAAAATTGCCATTGACAAAGGTGCACCTGCCGGTTCCTATTGGTTAACCGGTTCCCAAGCATTTCATTTGATGGATTTGGCACAAGAGTCTTTGGCCGGAAGAACGGCAATTCTTCATATGTCTGCTTTATCACAAAGCGAAATGTATTCAGGTAAAGGTACCTCTCCTTTTACTGTAGATTTAGCGGAACTAATGAAACGAAAACAAGGACTTTCTTCTGCTTCTGCTACAGAAATGTACCAGCGCATTTGGAAAGGCGGTATGCCCGGTCTTGCAAGCGGTAAATACAAGGACAGAGATGTGTTTTACAGTTCCTACATCAGTACCTATATTGACCGTGATGTCAGCGACATGGTGGACGGTATAGACAAATTGATTTTTGCCGATTTTATTCGTGCCGCTGCTTGTCGTGCAGGTCAAATGCTTAATATTCATGATATCGCCTCTGATGTTGGCGTTAGTGACGAAACAGCAAAACGATGGTTGACTGTTTTAGAAAAGTCTGAGATTATTTTCTTTTTAAGACCGTATTCCAACAATCTTCTAAAACGCACCATCAAGACACCGAAGATGTATTTTTTTGATACCGGGCTTGTGGCATATTTAACCAAATATGTAACTCCTGATATATTAATGAATGGTGCCATAAACTGTGCTATTCTTGAAAACTATGTGGTTTCCGAAATCAGAAAAACCTATTTCAACAATGCAAAGGAACCAATTTTGCACTATTATCGTGATAAAGATTCTAACGAAATTGATTTGGTTATGGAAGCGAATGGAGAATTACATCCTTTGGAAATAAAGAAAGCAAGCAATCCGAGAAGCGAACTCATTGGCGCATTTAAAATTCTCGATAAAGCATCTGTTCCCAAAGGCACCGGCGCCATTCTTTGTTTAAGAGAAGAATTGAGTGCCATAAATCGCGAAAACTTAATCGTTCCTATTTGGATGATATAAAAATGCTCCATAAGGACATTCTGCCGTTTATTTTACAACCTCTATATAACTTCTATCCCCTATGAATTACCATGGGGGATATTCTATTTTCACTAAGTTATCTACTTGCGACTAACTATAAATTTTATTTGAATATTTCTGGGAATTCCTATTACTATATCTTAACTTCCAACTTATACGCATTATATTTTCAAGATATTCAATCATTAGTTTCGCAAGGTCAACATCTGTTCCCTGCCACATGACACCGTTAATCATAACGGGATTTATAACCACATGATAATGATAATTCATATAATTATCTTTACTCCCTCCATGAGGTACTATACATGCTTGAAGTCCATTTGTTTCACAAAAATATTGAACTATACTGGCACCTTTATCTACAATATCAAACATACTTTTTGATTCTCTTGCAGAAATTATAAAATGAAATACTCGTTTCTTTTTTGTCATATTATAATTATCTTGCAAGGCGTAAAACTGATTGATTATTGAATCTACATCTGTATCACAATCAAGATTACTACACATTGTTTCGTCAGGAACAACAAATAGTGAACTATACATATAATTTATCACATTATCTATTACCTCCTCTCCTACATAGGATTTTCTTACAACAATCAGGGAACCTTCTCTCATAAATATTTCTCCTCTCAAATTAGTAATTTTCAAATAATAATAAACGAACATAAATATATCAGTATAATCATAGGTAAATATAAACTGTTATTATCTGTAGTGTATATTGTCTATATTAGGTATATGAATATAAATACTAGATATAAGATATAGAATATATGTAAGTATAATCAAGTATATGATGTCTATAAGTATATGGTTATGTATATAAAGTAGGCGCACACCTGCAAGGCAAGGATGTCTCCGTGCCCATACTTTATTGTTGGTTGGTTATTTTTTTAATACAACAGCAACCACAATAAACTGTTATCTTTTATTATCACCAATTATCTTTCAATGACTTCAATCAAAACATATTAGTATTGTTATTTATTTTTTAGGAGGAGAAGTTATGTTTACAAAAGTTGATGAAAACGAATTATTATCAATAGAACAATTATGCGAACGATTATTTATATCAAACACCACTGCATATAAGTTACTTAAGTCCGGTGAGATCAAGGGCTTTAAAATCGGAACATGGAAAATTCCGGTTAAAAATGTTAATGATTATATTAACAAAAAATGCGGATAAAATGCAGAACTAAATAAAAATAACTGTATAATATAAAAGTGCATATGACCGGACTGGTTCCGACTTAAGTACACGGAACATAGGAACATAGAACCCCATAGGCTTCATTGCCTATGGGGTAATTTTTTGTAAATCTTCATAAATTCAAGCAGATATTATATTAGTGAATAATGATAGTGGTCATAGAAAAACCTTTTGCTATCATCATTATTCATACGAATTTTGGCAGCTATATTATTAAAAATGTAAAGGAGAGATTTATTATGGCAGCAAATGTAGAAACAATGTTTTATGTAAGGGAAAAGCCTTGGCACGGATTAGGTGTAAAGGTGATGGAAGCACCAACCTCAAAGGACGCTTTGATTGTAGCAGGTCTTGACTGGAAAGTTGAACAGAAGCCTATCTTCACCGAAACAAATCAGCTTATCCCCGGTTACAAGGCAAATGTCCGTGACATTGACAACAAAACCTTAGGTGTGGTAAGTGACAAGTACAAAGTTATTCAGAATGATGAAGCCTTTGCTTTTACTGACGCTTTACTTGGTGAGGGTGTGAGATATGAAACAGCAGGCTCACTTAAGGGCGGAAAAACTGTATGGATGCTAGCCAGACTTCCGCAGGAATACATAATCGGTGGCGAACACATTTGTCCGTACCTTGTGTTCAGCAACACTCACGACGGATCAGGTGCAGTAAAGGTTGCAATGACTCCAATCAGGGTTGTATGCAGTAACACGCTTAACTTATGTTTAAGTACGGCAAAGCGTAGTTGGTCAATGATTCATACAGGTGACATCAATCAGAAGCTTGATGAAGCAAAGAACACACTTTTCCTTGCACAAAACTATATGACCGAACTGGGTAAGGAATTTGATTCCCTAAATCAGAAAAAGATTACTGACAAGGAAATAGAGGAATACATTGAACTTCTTATTCCTATGAAGGACAACCCCACCCCACTACAGGAAAAGAATATTCTGAAACTCCGTGAGGATCTTCGTGCTCGTTATTACAAAGCACCTGACCTCAAAGACCTTGGTCATACAGCTTATCGTTTCATTAACGCAGTATCAGATTTTGCCACACACTCCTCACCTCTTAGAAAGAACAACAACTATCAGGAAAACGTATTTGCAAAAACAATGAACGGTAACCCAATGATTGACAGAGCCTACAAAATGCTTTGCACTGCGTAAAGGAGAAATTTATGTGTTATGAAAAAATACCGACAAAAAATCTAAGCCATGAAAATTGGCTTAGATTGAGAAAAACCGGACTTGGCGGTTCTGATATTGGAACAATTTGTGGAGTTAACAAATACAACAGTCCTGTGAAGATTTATCAAGACAAAACCACCGATATTATCAATGAAGTAAATACAGAGGCTACAAGAATAGGACATGACCTTGAAGATTACTGTGCCAGAAGATTTACGGAGGAAACAGGGCTAAAGGTTAGGAAGTCTAACTATATGTACCGTTCAAAGGAACACCCTTTTATGATTGCTGATGTTGACCGTCTTATTATTGGCGAAGATGCAGGACTTGAATGTAAGACAACAAATATTCTCAACGCATCAGAATGGAAAAACGGTCAGATACCAGTTTCCTATGTTATGCAATGCTATCACTATATGTATTGCACCGGCAGAAAAACCTGGTACATTGCCTGTGTTATTCTGGGCAAAGAATTTGTATATCGCAAATTAACCTGGGATGACGAAATAATCAACAATATCATTTCCATTGAGTCAGACTTTTGGAATAACTATGTTTCAAAAAGAGTTATGCCAAATCCTGACGGTTCAAAATCCAGCGAAAGGATCATACAATCTATGTTCCCTGTTGCACAATCGAATACTACTGTAAAGCTGATGGGATTTGATGAACAGTTAACAAAGAGAGATTCTATTATCACTGAAATCTTTGAGCTTGAACAGGAGAAGAAAAGAATAGAACAGGAAATTCAGCTTTTTATGAAGGATATTGAATCGGCAGAAAACGATTCATACAAAATCAAGTGGAGCAATGTAGAAACCGTAAGGTTAGATACACAAAAGCTCCGCAAGGAATTGCCTGATGTATTTGAGAAATATTCAAAGAAAACAACATCAAGGAGATTTCAGATAAAACCCATTTGAGGTGATATTTATGGAAAATTCAGATTACAACGAGCTTTTACAAAAAAAGATATCAAAGGAACTTTCAGATTTTATTAATGAACTCAAAACAAAAACACCTGAGGAAGTTATTGAATCAGCATATGAGTTAATAATCAAAGAGGATATTGCTTCTGTATTTGAGTGTATTAATTATTCTCAGCAGGAAGCCAAGGCTTTGTACGAGGAAAATTTCCCTTTGGATGCTTGTTATCAGGAATGGCTACACAATGACCAAACCTATATGGATATTATCGTTCAGACTGTTGAGGACACAATAAAATCTTCTGTAAGTCAAAGGAGGAAAAAATGAATATCAGAACACTATACGCAAGTGAAATTGAATGCAGAATTGGTATGGTAAACGAAAAGGGACTAAGCCTACTACTGTATAAAAACGCAAGGGTCGATATGCAAATTCTTGATGAATGCTTTGGTGTATTCGGTTGGAAAAGAAATCACACCTGCATTGACGGAAAGCTATACTGTACAATTCAGATAAAAGATCCTGACACAGGACAATGGATATCAAAGGAGGATGTTGGTGTTTCCGGTTTTACAGAAAAAGAAAAGTCACAGGCTTCCGACTCCTTCAAAAGAGCAGCCGTAAACATTGGCATTGGCAGAGAACTTTATTCAGCACCTTTCATTTGGGTACCGGCAACTAAGGTTACAATTCAACGCAGAGGTGATAAGTTCTGCTGTTACGACCATTTCAAGGTCTCCTCTATCTCCTACAATGACAAAAAAGAGATAACAGGATTATCTATTGTACGCATTGAAGACAATTCCGTTGTTTACGAATTGCGTTCAACAGGTAAAAACACAGACAATAATAAAAACACCGTATTGTCTGATGGTGAAATAAAAGAACTCTATGCCGAGCTTGGCAGAACAGGCGTTGATATCAATTCTGTATTCAAAAGATATGGAATCAGCACCATAGAAGAAATGTCACACGACACCTTCAACAAAGCCCTGAACAGCCTAAGAAAAACCAAAAACAAAATAAAAGTGGCATAAGTATTAGTGGTAAATCTGACCTATCAACAAAAAGTAGTAAAACTTTTATTTATAGCATTGATTACTCAATCTATGTAAGTACACTTTTTGACGACCGTTAGATTTACCACTAGTTGAATCTTTGAGATACATTAATTTTTCAGAAATAATTAAGGAAACAAAATTATGAAGCAATACGGTTACTGTAGAATTTCTACTAAAAAACAAAATATAGAAAGACAGGTCAGAAACATCCTATCAAAATTCCCTGAGGCGATAATTGTTAAGGAAGTTTTTACAGGGACAAAATTTCAAGGAAGAAGGTCTTTAGAAAAAATAATTAATAATGTAAAATCCGGCGACACCATAATCTTTGATTCTGTCAGTAGAATGAGCAGAAATGCAGATGAAGGTTTTAAGCTATATGAAGAACTGTACAGAAAAAATATTTCTCTTGTATTCTTAAAGGAGCCTCACATTAATACCGATACATACAAAAAGGCTGTTCATAATCAGGTGTCATTAACCGGCAACAAGGTTGACCTTATTCTTTCCGGTGTAAATCAATATCTTATGGAACTTGCAAAGGAACAAATCAAACTTGCTTTTGAACAATCTGAAAAAGAAGTAAACGACCTTAGACAAAGAACAAAGGAAGGAATTGAAACAGCAAGACTTAACGGTAAACAAATTGGACATCCCACCGGAACGGTCTACGAAACACAAAAAGCAAAATCAGCAAAAAAGATTATTCTAAAGCATAATGTATCTTTTGGTGGTTCACTAAATGATACCGAAACTATAAAACAAGCAGGCATTTCCAGAAAAACTTTTTACAAATACAAGAGAGAATTGCGACAATACAGTTTACATTCATAAAATACACCCTATTCGCTTAACCGGTGAATAGGGTGATAAATTTTGTCGGACAAAAATTTTTGTCCTTCCACTATATATAATTATGATATAAAAATTTTTGTCTATTTAATTATTATACATAATATTCTTAACTAAAATCTTAAAATTTCAAAAATTGCTATTTCGCACCGAGTGGACGAAACAACAGTCATTATGTGGCAAAATTCTCCAAAGAACTGTCCGAGGATATACTTAGGCAAATGCATGACTATTACGCCAAACTGCACAAAAGATGAAGAACAAGACGCAGAAGTAACCGCCTCTGCATTTTCGTAGAGGCGGCTGCTTGTCAATTAGTCATCATCTTCGTCATCTGACCAACCGGATATGATATGCAATTCACCCGAATCCATATCCATTGCCATATTATCTCCCATACGCATCAGCAAATCGCCATCAGAGTTAATTGCCATATTGTCTGAGATTGTATGTGCAAAATCTCCGTCATCATAGTCAAAAAAGTGTTTTCCCATAAATAAAACTCCTTACTCAATTCTAATGATTTCGTGATCTCTTGTTCTGTATATCCGTTTAACTTGATACAGGGATTCGCCAATCCAAAATGTGATTCTGTCCGCTGCTTCTTCATTCGTTGCAATATTGGTACAGAGCAAATTGCTTTTTGCGTTTGTTCCTCCGCAAGCTGACGGCAATATATGATGAATATTCCACCCACAATATATTTTCTGACCATGATAGTTTACAGAAAAGTTATTGTTACCATAGCCGTCTTTACACATTAAATTTCCGTGAAAATCCTCTGCATACTGTCTGTTGCCGTAGCATTCTTCCCAAAATCGCAGAGCGTTGTATTTATTGATTTTCATTACTTTCACCTCCAATCCGGACAAAAAAATAAATCCATACACATTATGCGTGTATGGTCTCAATCTGTCCGAATTGGCACTTTACACGCATAACGACCAAGACGGTCACCTAAATGACTGTCTAGGAAGTATGGTGTAAAGCTTTGATACAGCAACTGGGCCCACCTCAAAGGAGAGGAGAATCTCCCGGAGCCTATCTTGTGGGTTCTCAACGGCGTAACGAGAATTTTAATCGACGTTGATA
>JAXESA010000138.1:0-3917 GCA_034116205.1 Ruminococcus sp.
CGGTAAAAAACTAAAAATCGGGATATAAAATTTTTCAAATTCCATAAAGCAACACTTTTCCCCACAGGATAACGGAGGCAATTATTTTGTTAAGGAAATATAGAATAAATATGCGATAAATATGTTTATTATATTTAATCCCATATTATCTAATAATTTTATAGGAATTTCATAAAAAATTAAAAAATCATTGATAATGCCCCTGTTTTATGGTATAGTCTTGTTCGTGGGAATATATTCCTGCGGGAAAAAGGCACTCAAAAGGAGATTATGAAATGGACATTAATACTATATATAATGTATGGTGCGAAAAAGCCACCGAAGATAAAGACCTTATTGAGGAACTAAAATCAATTAAAGGCAACGAAGAAGAAATTTACGAAAAGTTTTATAAAAATCTTGAATTTGGAACAGCCGGTCTCAGAGGTGTTATCGGTGCCGGTACAAACAGAATGAACATCTATGTTGTTCGTCAGGCAACTCAAGGCCTTGCAAACTATGTGAAGAACACCTATGGCGGTGGCGCTGTTGCAATTAGCCACGACAGCAGAATCAAGGCTGACCTGTTTATGAATGAGGCTGCAAAGGTCCTTGCTGCAAATGGAATTAAGGCGTACATCACAAGCGAGCTTCAGCCAACACCTGTACTTTCATTCCTCGTTAGAGAGTTAAAGTGTCAGGCTGGTATTATGATTACTGCATCTCACAACCCTGCTAAGTACAACGGCTACAAGGCTTACGGCTCTGACGGATGTCAGATGACCGACAAGGCTGCAGGACTTGTTTATGACGAAATTCAAAAGCTGGATATTTTTGAAGATGTTAAGACAATGGACCTTGACGAGGCTGTAAACAGCGGTCTTGTTGAATATGTTAAGGACGAAGTTTACGATAAGTACATTGCAAATGTAAAAGAGCAACAGGTTAACGAAGGACTTTGCGCTGACTCCGGCTTAAAGGTTGTTTACACTCCCCTTAACGGAACAGGCAACAAGCTTGTAAGGAGAGTTCTTGACGAAATCGGCATTAAGGATGTTACTGTTGTTCCCGAACAGGAAAATCCTGACGGAAACTTTACAACCTGTCCTTATCCTAACCCTGAGATTAAGGAAGCACTTCAGCTTGGTCTTGATATGTGCGAAAAGGTTAAGCCTGACCTTCTTCTTGCAACTGACCCTGACGCTGACAGAGTTGGTATTGCTGTTCCGGAAAACGGAACATACAGACTTATTACAGGTAATGAAACAGGTATTATGCTGACAAACTACCTCCTTAGCGTAAGAAAGGAAAAGGGTACTCTACCTGAGAATCCTATTGTTGTAAGAACTATTGTTACTTCCCTATTGATTGATAAAATCTGTCAGAAGTATAACTGCGAGCTTAAAAAGGTTCTCACAGGCTTTAAGTACATTGGTGAAGTTATCCTTAAGCTTGAAGAAAAAAACGAAAAAGAAAGATATGTATTTGGCTTTGAAGAGAGCTACGGTTACCTTGCAGGAACTTATGTAAGAGATAAGGACGCTGTTGTTGCATCTATGCTCATCTGTGAAATGGCTGCATATTACAGAAAGCAGGGCAAGACTCTTGCTAATGTGATTGACGAAATTTACAAGGAATACGGATATTACAGAAACACAACCCTTTCCTTTGAATTTGAAGGCGCCAGCGGTATGAAGAAGATGCAGGAGATTATGAGCGACCTGCGTGAAAATCCACTTAAGACAATTAACGGTCACACCGTAAAGACTATTTATGACTACCTTAAGAGCGAAGAAAAGGATGTTGAAACAGGAAAGATTACTCCTATTGACCTTCCAAAGTCCAATGTTCTTCACTTCTGTCTTGGTGGCGACGCTGTTATTGTAAGACCAAGCGGTACAGAGCCAAAGATTAAACTATACATCACCTCTATTGGTAATTCTGAACAGGAATCCATTGAGATTGCTGAAAAGATGGCTGAGGATGTTAAAAGTCAGCTTGGCATTTAATTTCTAATATTTAACTGAATAATTCTAAGGCTGTGCTATAATGCACAGCCTTTTTGTTTACCTTAAAGATTAATTTTACTGTCCCTTTTATGGTATTGACATTGCAGAACAAATGTTCTATAATATATTTACAAACAAATGTTCTGTAATGTATTCACAATGAATTGGAAGTGATTTTGTGAGGACTATATTGCACAGCGACTGCAACGGATTTTACGCCAGTGTGGAGTCCCTGCTCCACCCCGAACTAAGAGGAAAGCCTTTGGCTGTTGCAGGGGATGCCGAAAACAGACATGGGATAATTCTTGCAAAGAATGAAGAGGCAAAGAAATTCTTTGTAAAAACAGGAGAGGCAATCTGGCAGGCAAAGAATAAATGCCCTGAGCTTGTGATTATTGAGCCTCATTTTGACCAATATATGCGATTTTCAAAGCTTGCTAAGGAAATATATGCAGAATATACCGACAGGGTTGAATCCTTTGGACTTGACGAGGCGTGGCTTGATGTTACAGGCAACGCCCAAAATGGATATGAAATAGCAAAGGAAATAAATAAAAGGGTTAAACAGGAGCTTGGTATAACTGTCAGTATCGGAGTTAGTTTTAACAAAATATTTGCAAAGCTTGGCAGTGACTACAAAAAGCCTGACGCAATCACAAAAATTGATTTTGACGGTGAGGATGGCTTTAAAAAAAAGGTTTGGCCTCTCCCCTGCGGTGACCTTTTGTATGTGGGAAAATCAACTAAGAAAAAACTACACACTATGGGAATCTACACCATTGGCGACATTGCCAACACTGACACAGAAATTCTTAAGAGCAACCTTGGAAAATGGGGAGAAGTTTTGCACACCTTTGCAAACGGAATGGACTCCTCCCCTGTGGCTCAGTTTGATAAGCACCCCGATGTTAAATCCATTGGAAACTCTACCACCACACCAAGGGATTTGAAGGATTATTCAGATGTTAAGATGATTGTACAGATACTTTCCGACAGCGTTGCAAGGAGAATGAGGGAACTTGGCTTTAAAGCGAGGGTTGTGACTATATCTGTAAGGGATAATCAGCTTTTTTCCTTTACAAGACAGGGACAATTAAGCACCTTTAGCAACCACACAAGGGATATTCGTAACAAAGCTTTGGAACTGTTTAGGAAAAATTACAATTTTAAAAAGCCTATTCGCTCCCTTGGTGTATCGGTGAGCAAGCTTTTAGCCGACAACGCACCTTGTCAGCTCTCATTTTTTCAGGACTGTGACAGGGATATAAAGGAAGAAAACCTTGACAGAACACTTGATTCTCTGAAAAACAGGTTTGGAAATTATGTCGTAAGACCGGCTTTCCTGATAAAGGACAAAAAGTTATCCTTGCTTAACCCAAAGGACGACCATATTATACACCCTGTTGGATTTTTTTAGTGGAGGTTTATATGAAGGAATATGTTAGTGTAACCGCAAAATTTGACCAAGACGGAAGTCTGCTCCCCTTGATAATCAACTGGGATGATGGCAGAAAATTTGAGATAGACAAAATAACCGACATTCGCTTTGCAAGTTCCCTGAAAAGCGGTGGTGCCGGAGTGAGATACACCTGCCAAATTTTAAACCACACAAGATACCTCTACCTTGAAGAAAATAGATGGTTTATCGAAAAATAACCCCCAATGCAGTTTTAGCTACTGCATTGGGGGTTAGGTTAAAATTCTTATCAGCTTTTATTTGAAAACAAGGCATCATTTTTGGAAAGCAAATATACGCAGTACTGGTTCATACTGATGCCTTCCTTTTTGGAATGTTCTGCAAGTGATTTGTGTAAACTGCGGGGCATTCTTAATTTGAATTGACCTGAATAGTCCTCCAAGTTGTTTGGTTCGTTAATTTTTACACCGTCCTCAAGGGCAGTTTCAATCCATACCTTTTTCGCATCCTGT
>JAXESA010000139.1:0-3929 GCA_034116205.1 Ruminococcus sp.
TTTTTAAAGCCTCAACAGCCAGCAAAGCTCTTTCTTTTTTTTTCATAATAACAACCGCCTTGTAGTATTTTTTTAAGTATATCACATAAAATTAAATGTTGCAAAGATATATCCCATATGTTAAGGTTTAGTTGGGTGATATTATGTTTAAAAACTATATTTTTGATTTATACGGAACACTAATTGACATTAATACTGACGAGTGGAGTGATGATTTGTGGGAGAAAATGGCACTTTATTACAGCTACAAGGGTGCCTCTTACAGCGGTAAGGACTTCCACAAGGAGTACGACAAATTGTGCAAAAAGGAAAAGGCTGAAATCAAAAAGGCTCATCCGGAGTACAAAAACGATGTTGATATTAAGGTGGAAAAGGTGTTTAAGGCTCTCTTTGAAAACAAGGGTGTAAAGGTAACAGACAAAGAGATTCTTGACATCTGTGCAATGTTCCGCTGTTACTCAACAAAGTACATAAGGCTTTATGACGGTGTTATTGATTTGCTTGACACCCTAAAGGCAAAGGGAAAGAAAATCTATCTTCTTTCAAACGCTCAAAGGAGCTTTACAATGAACGAGCTTAATATGCTGGGCTTAACTCCTTATTTTGACGGAATTTTCATCAGTTCCGACAGAGAGGTATGCAAGCCAAGTCCATACTTCTACAACGGTCTTGTTGAGGAATATTCCCTTGATAAAAAAGAGTGCGTTATGATTGGCAACGACTACAAGGCTGACATTAACGGCAGTAAAAGAGCAGGAATGAAAAGCCTGTACATCCACCAGTCCATTAGCCCTGAAATCAAGGGTAAAATGAATACTAAGTGGTGCATTATGGACGGAGATGTTTACAAAATTAAAGAGATGATTGTGAAGTAAAGTTTTTTACTTTTTCAGTCTGCAAAAAACTGCACTGTTTGGGATAATACCCTTGCAGTGCAGTTTTATTTTTGAGTTGCTTTTTCCCTAAATTACTTCTTCATATCGGCAATGATGTCAGCGATAACCTCTCGTTCATCAAGGTGGTATTTTACACCCTTGATTTCAAGGTAATCCTCGTGTCCTTTGCCGGCAAGTACTATAATGTCGCCTTTTTCTGCATTTTCCATACAGTAGCGGATTGCATCCTGTCTTTTCGGCACAACAACGTATTTGCCCTCTGTCTTTTTAAGTCCACCCTCAATAATGTCGTTAATAATGTCCATAACATCTTCATCACGGCTGTTGTCCTCGGTTAAAACAGAAAGATCGGCAAGTCGTCCGGCGGTTTCGCCCATTTCGTATCTTCTTACCTTTGGTCTGTTTCCGCCTGCTCCAAACAATACTATAAGCCTGTTTGGATTGTACTCCCTAAGGGTTTCAAGGATGTTTTCCATAGAAAGTGCATTGTGGGCGTAGTCAATTAGCAATGTGTAGTCACCGGGAACAGGCACAGCCTCAACTCTGCCCTTTACGGTTACGGTGTCAAGACCCTTTAGGATAGCCTCTTCTGAAATACCCATTTTTATGGCGGCGGTCATTGCGGCAAGGGCGTTGTAAACAGAAAATTTACCTGGAATATCCACATCTACGTCCATAGTTTTCAAACCTTTTGTGGCAAAATGAACTCCGATATATCCGGGCTTTGAAATCAACTCGTCACCATAGGCTGTTATGTCTGCATTATCGCTAAAACCATAGGTGGTTTTGTTGCAGGTTGCGTTTGATGTTATTTCCTCATAAACCTTGTCGTCTATGTTGAAAATTCCTTCCTTGCACTGCTTGAATAGTAATGCTTTGCAGTCAAGATATTCCTGCAAATCCTTATGCTCACTGTCGCCGATGTGGTCATGACTGAAGTTGGTGAAAATTCCGTAGTCAAAGTCTATTGCATCTGTCCTGTGCCACTTAAGTCCAAGGGAAGAAGCTTCAATAATCATTGCCTTGCAACCTGAGTCCACCATCTTTCTCATAGCCTGTTGAATTTCGTAGGATTCAGGAGTTGTATTGTTGGTTTTGTAAATTTTGTCGCCGACTATAATGCCCAAAGTGCCTATTGTGCCAACAGAGATGCCCTCAGCGTTAAGTATGCTTTTAAGCATTGCAACGGTGGTGGTTTTGCCCTTGGTTCCGGTAAGTGCAATGGTTGTCAGCTCCTTTGCAGGCTCACCGAACAGCATAGCACTCATATATGCCAAGGCTTTTCTTGTGTCATCCACCTTGATTACGGTGATGTCCTCTGTAATGTCAACATCATCAGACACAACAATGGCTGATGCACCCTGACTTACAGCTTGTGGGATAAATTTGTGTCCGTCAACATTATAGCCCTTTAATGCCACAAATACTGTACCTTGCACAACCTTTCGACTGTCGTAAATGATGTCGGTAATTTCAGCGTCTATGTTTCCCTTTATAATATTAAAATCAATATTTTTAAGCAGATTGGATAATAGCATATATACCCCTTTCTCAGGAAAAAACTTCCGAATATATTTTTTATTATTATGTATATGCTAAATTTACAACTTTTAAAAGGGTTTGTCAATTAAGATTTATATAAAGCATAAACAGACTGAAAAGTTTAAGAATAAAGACTGTATTAAATGGCATATAAAAAGGATAAAACATCTGTTTTGGTTATTTTACACTATAAAATCGGAAAAATTCACCAACTCAATGGAAAAAAGAATATTTGAACAAATTGTGTACACGTATTTTTCAAATTTGAGAAAATCCCTTTGACAAATTGCACAAAACTGTTATGAGCATAATGTACAATTATTTTAATTTATTTTTGTACAAGAATAACATTTGAAAGATATTTCATTGTTGTTTTGCACAAAAACAAAGTTCACTTTTATCGTTTTAGATAAAAAGTACAAAGGGAGTTGAAATTATCTTGGGTTTCGTGGTACAATTATCACAGTGATAAGGTATGTGACAATCCTGTCCTGAGGGGATTTTCACTACCGACACGAAAATATTTATTCTTTATGAAGGAAGGATTTTAAAATGAAAATCAAGAGAATTTTATCATTAGTTCTCGCTATTGCTCTTATGGCAGTAGTATTTGTTGGTTGCGACAAAGGCACTGACAAGGAAGGTTCTGAAAACACTGCAACTGTAGAAGTTGAAGAAAATGCAAAGCTTAAGGTTTGGGGACCTGCTGCATCTTTGGATCTCCTCAAAAAGCAGGTAAAAGCTTTTGAGGACAAATACAAGGACAAGAATGTTCAGATTGAAGTAGTTGCACAGGAAGAAAATGACGCTGCAACTAACCTTCTTAACGATGCTACAGCAGCTGCTGACGTATTTGCTTTTGCATCTGACCAGATCACAAGACTTACACAGGCTAAGGCTCTTCTCCCTGTTTATGGACAGTATGAAGAAGACATCAAGTCAAATCACACAGAGGCTGCTGTTGAAACAGTTAAGGGCGACTCTGATGGAACAGAAGTTCTTTATGCTTTCCCAGAAACAGACAACGGTTATTACCTCGTATATGATAAGTCAGTAGTTTCTGACGAAGACGCTAAGTCATTTGAAGGCGTTCTTGCTGCTTGTAAGAAGGCTGGCCGTCAGTTCATTATGGACGCTGGTAACGGTTACTATTCATGTATGTTCACATTCACAGGCGGTATGAAGTTAGACGGCCTTGAAGGTGAAGCTCAGGATACTCAGAAATTCAACAATTATAACGAAGACGAAGTAGTTGCTTCAATGAAGGCTTTCTCTGAACTCTTTAAGAAGTACAAGGGAACATTCTCCGCAGCTTCTGTTGATAAGATTTCATCAGGCTTCCTCCTTAAGGACAGAACATGTGCTGCCGGTATCGACGGTACTTGGAATGCTGCTCTTGATGCAGAGGCTCTTGGCGACGACTATGGTGTTGCAAAGCTTCCAACAATCAACATTGGCGGCGAGGATAAGGACATAATCGGTATGATCGGT
>JAXESA010000140.1:0-6162 GCA_034116205.1 Ruminococcus sp.
TCCTTATCAAGAAAGGGAAGGTGTTATTTATGTATAATTTTAAAGGATTTACACAAAAGGCAAACGATGCGCTTAACAATGCTATCTCAATTTCATCCCATATGGGTCACACCTATGTTGGCACAGAGCATTTGCTCCTTGCACTTACAGAGGAGAGTGACGGAATAGCCGGCGCAGTATTGGCACAGGCAGGAATCACCTCCGGTGAATTGAGAAAGCTAATAGAAAATACAATGGGAACAGGATCACCAAGTGTGGTAACTGTTGATGATTTTACCCCAAGAACAAAGAGAGTAATGCAAAATGCTTTGCTTATAGCCAACAGAATAGGTCACAACTTTGTGGGTACAGAGCATTTGCTCCTTGCAATTCTCTCCGATAATGACAGCTATTCAGTAAGATTTCTAAAGGAAATGGGAGCCTCACAAGACAGCCTAATTCAAGCCTTAAGTGACGCAATGAATGTAGAGATTAACGGAGGATACAAGGAGTCTATGGGCGGAAATACCCACAGCACAGGTAACCCAAATGGTAAAACAAAAACCCTCGATACCTACGGACGGGATTTAACAGCCTCTGCAAAAGCCGGTGAGATTGACCCCGTTATCGGCAGAGAGGACGAAATCAAAAGGGTTGTGCAAATTCTTTGTCGTCGTACAAAGAACAACCCTGTTCTTATCGGTGAACCGGGCGTTGGTAAAACCGCTGTTGCAGAGGGACTTGCATTAAAGATTTCAAGCGGTGAAGTACCTGAACTCCTAAAGGATAAAAGGGTTGTTGCCCTTGACCTTAACTCAATGGTAGCCGGTGCAAAATACCGTGGTGACTTTGAGGAGAGAATTAAGGGTGTTGTTGAAGAAATCAAAAACAGCAACGATGTAATTCTCTTTATTGACGAGCTTCACACAATTATCGGTGCAGGCTCTGCCGAGGGTTCAACAGACGCCGCCAATATCCTCAAGCCATCATTGGCAAGGGGAGATTTTCAGGTGATGGGCGCTACCACCATTAACGAATACAAAAAGTATATTGAAAAGGACGCAGCACTTGAAAGGCGTTTTCAGCCTGTAATGGTTGGCGAACCAACAGAAGAAGAGGCTGTTCAAATTCTAAAGGGACTTCGTGACAGATATGAGGCTCACCACAAGGTAAAGATTACAGACGAGGCAATCGACGCCGCTGTAAAGCTTTCTTCAAGGTACATTGCAGACCGTTACCTCCCTGACAAGGCTATTGACCTGATTGACGAGTCAGCATCAAGGGTAAGACTGCAAAGTATGACAATGCCTAACGATGTTAAGAGTATTGAGGACAAAATCAAAGAACTTGACAAGGAAAAGGAGTCGGCAGTTGCATCTCAGGACTTTGAACGAGCCGCAAAGCTGAGGGATGAACAAAAGTCAATGGAAGAAAAACTGTCAACTGAAAAAGAAAAGTGGCAGGACAACACAAAGCAGGGCGGAGAGGTTACCGCTGAGGATATAGCCAAAATCGTTTCCGACTGGACAGGAGTGCCTGTTGTACAGCTGACCCAGGAGGAGTCGCAAAGACTTCTCAATATGGAGGAAATTCTCCACAAAAGGGTTATCGGTCAGGACGAGGCTGTTAAGGCAATCAGCAAGGCTATCCGCCGTGGCAGAGTAGGGCTGAAAGACCCTAAGCGCCCTGTTGGTTCATTTATCTTCCTTGGGCCTACCGGCGTAGGTAAAACAGAGCTTTGCAAATCCTTGGCACAGGTTATGTTTGGTGACGAAAACGCAATGCTCCGCCTTGATATGTCGGAGTATATGGAAAAGCACACTGTCAGCAAGCTGATAGGTTCACCGCCGGGATATGTTGGATATGAAGAGGGTGGCTACCTTACAGAAAAAGTAAGGAGAAAGCCATATTCAGTTGTCCTCTTTGACGAAATTGAAAAGGCACATCCTGATGTTTTCAACATTCTTCTTCAAATCCTTGAGGACGGCAGACTTACCGACAGCCAGGGCAGAACGGTTGACTTTAAGAACACCGTTATCATTATGACAAGTAATGTTGGCGCAAGGCTGATTACCGACAAGCAGAACAATTCCCTTGGATTTTCTACCGAGGAAGAAAAGGAAAAATCCTTTGAAAAGATTAAAGATGATGTTATGGGCGAGCTTAAAAAGATGTTCCGTCCTGAATTCCTCAACAGGGTTGACGATATAATCGTCTTTAACAAGCTCACTCCGGAGGATATTGAAAAGATTGCATTCAATATGCTTGACAATCTTAAGAACAGGCTTGCCGGTCTTGACATTGATATTTCCTTTACCGAAAACGCTGTTAAGGAAATTGCAAAACAGGGTTACGACGAGGACTACGGTGCAAGACCTTTACGTAGGGCAATCCGTAGTAAGATTGAGGATGTTCTGTCCGAGGAAATCCTGGAGGGCAAAATAAGCAAGGATAAAGCTATCACCTGCGACTACAAGGACAACAGCTTTACCTTCATATAATTTCAGAGTCTTCTTAATAGAAGTTTATATAGATAAAGAAAGCGGAGTTTTAGTGACTCCGCTTTTTTGCTGTTAAGAGTGCCTTTCCTGTGTAAGGAGAGGGGGACCGCTTGCGGTGGAGGGTTTGTCCGCAGGCAGTTGTGGTTTAGAAAATACATGTATAGAAACCTTGAACTATAGAACTTCTTAAGAAAAATATAATCAAATCTTAATAAAACATAGTGACAAATGATAAAAAATAGTGTACAATATATACAATGGAATTTGCCTATAAGTAAGGAGTGATTGAAATGGCAAATAGATTTGTATTAAATGAAACAAGCTACCACGGTAAGGGTGCAATAAAGGAGATTGCAACAGAGGTAAAGGCAAGGGACTTTAAAAAGTGCTTTGTCTGTTCCGACCCTGACCTTATCAAGTTTGGTGTTACCAAAAAAGTAACCGATATTTTGGAGGAAAGCACCATTGACTACGAGCTTTATTCTGAAATTAAGGCTAACCCAACTGTTGAAAATGTTAAAACAGGTGTTGAGGCTTTTAAGGCATCAGGTGCAGACTGCATTGTAGCCATAGGCGGTGGTTCTTCAATGGATACAGCCAAGGCAATCGGCATAATCATTGAAAACCCTGAATTCGGTGATGTTGTATCCTTGGAGGGTGTTGCCCCAACAAAGAATAAGTGCGTTCCTATTATTGCGGTTCCAACCACAGCAGGTACAGCCGCTGAGGTTACAATCAACTACGTTATCACCGATACAGAGAAGAACAGAAAAATGGTATGCGTGGATGTTCACGACATTCCTGTTGTTGCAGTTGTTGACCCTGATATGATGAGCTCAATGCCAAAGGGACTTACAGCCGCCACAGGTATGGACGCTCTCACGCACGCCATTGAGGGCTACATCACCCTTGGCGCATGGGAAATGAGCGATATGTTCCACCTGAAAGCTATTGAAATTATCTCCAAAAGTCTGCGTGGCGCTGTTGAGAACACACCTGAGGGCAGAGAGGGAATGGCTCTCGGTCAGTACATAGCCGGTATGGGATTTTCTAATGTAGGACTTGGCATTGTTCACTCAATGGCTCATCCTTTGGGAGCAGTTTACGACACCCCTCACGGTGTTGCAAACGCAATTATCCTGCCAACAGTTATGGAGTACAACGCACCGGCAACAGGTGAAAAGTACAGAGATATTGCAAAGGCAATGGGTGTTGAGGGTGTTGACGAAATGACAATTGAAGAGGCAAGAAAAGCCACAATTGACGCTGTAAAGCAGCTTTCAGCCGATGTTGGTATTCCAGCTGACTTAAAGGATATTGTTAAGCCTGAGGATGTTGACTTCCTGTCACAAAGCGCCTACGACGACGCCTGTCGTCCCGGCAACCCAAGGGAAACATCTGTTGAGGAGATTAAACAGCTGTATCTTTCACTTATGTAATAGTTATTTTCATCATAATAATTAAGCCACAGTCCAAAGCGAACTGTGGCTTTTTAATTTCTATAACTCAATGTAGTAAGGACAAATGTCCTCAAAACTTCCGTCCTTCATTCTGAACCCTTTTTTAATAGTTCCAAGCTGTATGAACCCCAGCTTTTCGTAAAGGTGTCTTGCGCTGTAATTTGTCTTTACAACTGCATTAAATTGCAGTACAGAAAAACCCATTTCTTTTCCAACAGCAATGCAGTCCTTTACAAGGGATTTCCCGATATGTTTTCCTCTGTAACGGTTATGAACGCCGTAACTTGCGTTGCATATGTGGGAGCATCTTCCTACATTGTTGGGGTGGAGGATGTACAGTCCTAATATTTCTTTATTAGAATTATCACAGGCAACTCCACAGTAGCTTTGCTCTGCAAAAAATTCTTCTCCTGTTTTCTGTGTCAGCAACTCCTCTTGGGGAAATGCGCTTCCTTCCTCAACAATTTCGTTCCAGATTTCTATCATCCGGGGAATATCCTCTTTAGTGTATTTTCTTACAATAATATCCATATTTCTCCTTTACGAATTGGTGGCAATCCTTTTTGATTCCCACTTTCGGCTTTTCCACCTGAAAATCATCATAATTCCTCTAAAACACTCGTCAGCGGCAAAGGCTATCCACAGTCCGTATATACCAAAACCAAGTGCAACAGCCAGTATGTATGCCCCAAGGGTGCTGATTACCCACATTGAGAATATAGCACAGCCTGTTGGAAAAATTACATCTCCCGCACCTCGCAGACAGGCAATTACAACAAGGTTTGTTGTTCTGCCAAATTCAAGTATGATGTCGATTAACAGCACATTTGCACCAAGCATAATAATTGTCTGGTTTGTTGTGAAGATTCCCATTATGTATTGTCCCAGTAAAGCACCTGTGGCTGAAAGTATAAATGTTACAATAAGTGCGTTGCGATACCCTCGAAAACCCTGACGGTATGCCTCATCAAATTTCTTTGCACCCACAAGATGTCCTATCAGTATTTGTGATGCCTGACCTATGGAAACTGCAAAAATGTAAAAGAACATTGTTATGTTTTGCACATAGGTTTTTGTGATAAGGTCAGTTTCTGTCATACATTTAAGAACTATTGAAGTGATTACAAGCTGTGACAGGTTGTACAGAAATGTTTCAAGTGCAGATGGCACACCTATTTTTACAATATTCTTAACATCTCCCCAGGGGAAAGGCTTTAAAAGTTTAAAAATTGATGGCTTTTCAATTTTCTTGAAAAGAACAATCAACAGTACAATAGTACCTATAAAACGGCTGAAACTTGTGGCAATTGCTACGCCAAGAACTCCAAGTCGTGGCATACCAAAAAGTCCAAGGACAAAAATAACATCAAGAACAGTGTTCACTATGTTCATACCAACGGTGACATACATAGAAACCTGCGTCATACCGTGGTTGCGTATTATTACAGAGGTAGCGCTTAGCACAGCCTGAAAAAACAAAGTTCCTCCAACTATGGCAAGATACTGTGATGAATAATCTAAAATTGTTCCATCTGCACCGATAAATTTAAGTATTGGCGTGTTAAAGAAAAAGAGAACTGCACTTATAATAAGTCCAAAAGCTATATTAAAGGTAAGGGAAAGGGCGGCTACCCTTGACGCTCCTTTTTTGTTTTTTGCACCAAGGCATTGCGAGATAATAACAGCACTTGCTCCGGAAATAACTGTAAAAACTATTGTCACAATTGAAACAGCCTGGTTGGCTGTGTTTACGGCGGATGCGGCAAGGTCATTGTATTTGCTCAGCACAAAAACATCAATAAAACCCAAGAGCATAAAAAGAGCTGTTTCAATAAATATTGGCCAGGCAAGATTAAATAACTTCATCTTTTTCATTGTGCATATCTCCCTATGATTATTTCACAGGCATTATATCACAGTAAAATGAATATTTCTACAAAAGATTTAAAATGCAATTTTATATAAATATAATTTTAAAATGATTTCAAATACTTTGCTTATATTGTAGAAATAAACCTTTTCATATGATATAATATTTTCCAAGGATTTATAATTAAAAGGAGGATTACCTATGAAAAAGAAAGAAAAAACAAAGCCTATTGGCACATTCCGAAAAGATTTTGTCTATACCGCCTTGGCTCTTATTGCGGTGGGAGTTCTTTTCGTTGTATTGCCGGAGTCGTCAACAAAGCTGATTTGCTATATCACAGCAGGACTTCTGT
>JAXESA010000141.1:0-25670 GCA_034116205.1 Ruminococcus sp.
GTAACAAAATAGAAAAAAAGATTACAATATTAATACTTTACTTTTTCTTTTGACATATTAACACTATAATGAGAGTATGAAAAATATGGTTTAATACAGAAAATATTGTTTGCGAAAGGTTGTGCAAAAATGGACAGACAAATTATTTTTGTGGGAGGAAAAAGATTTACTATCGTTACAGACGAAAGTGAAGCTTATATGAAAAAGATAGTTGAAAGAGTTGACACAAAGCTTAAGTCAATTATTTCCTCAAATCCTAAACTGGACAAGGATTCGGCCGCCATACTTGCCTCCCTTGATTATTGTGATGAGGAGTACAAGCTTCGTAAAAATCTTGAAGATGTAAAAGGACAGATTAAGGATTACATTGAAGACACCGCAAGACTCCACAAGGAGATTGCCGGTCTTAAGGCACAAAATGTGATTTTGCAGGACAAGATTAATAAAATTCTCAATATCACACCAAAGGAAGAAAATAAGACAAATCAAAAAGAAAAGAAGATTATAGCAACAGGTAAGATAGAAAATTCTGTTCCCAAAATTTTAGACGGTGCTGTTCAGCAAAGCCTTTTTAATAATGAAAAAAATTGAGATTTTAGCCCCTTGCGGAGGATTTGATTCTGTAATCAGCAGTGTTAACAGCGGTGCTGACGCAATTTATCTTGGTCTTAAGGATTTTTCCGCAAGAAAAGACGCAAAGAATTTTACATTTGAAGAGCTTAAGCAGACTGTTTCATACTGCCACATCAGAGGTGTAAAGGTTTATGTTACAATGAACACTCTGATTTTTGACAGCGAGATGAAGTCGGCTTTGGAAAATGTAAAAAAAGCCACTGAATGTGATGTTGACGCCTTGATTGTACAGGATATTGGCTTTGCAAGCCTTGTAAGAAAAGCCTGTCCCGATTTACCTCTACACGGGTCAACACAGATGAGTATTCACACCCTAAGCGGAGCAAAACTGCTAAAAGAGCTGGGCTTTAAAAGGGTTGTCCTCAGTCGTGAAATGTCAAGAGAAGAAATAAAATTTATAGCAGATAACTGTGATATTGAGTTAGAAGTTTTCGTCCATGGCGCACTTTGTATGAGTGTGAGCGGTCAGTGTTACTTTTCGGCAATGCTTGGAGGACGAAGCGGAAACAGAGGTTGCTGTGCCCAGACCTGCCGACTTCCATTTAGCGTAAAGGGCAATGACCACGCTCTTAGTTTAAAGGACAATTCCATTATAGATTACATTGATGATATGGAAGAAATCGGCATAACCTCGGCAAAAATTGAGGGAAGAATGAAGCGTCCCGAATATGTATCATCAGCTGTTCGTGCCTGTTACGAAAAAAGAGAAAAGGGTTATATTTCTTCAAAAACCTTTGAAAACCTGAGGAATGTTTTTTCCCGAACAGGCTTTACCAATGGTTATTACACCCACGAATTAGGTAAAGAAATGTTTGGTTTCCGTAAAAAAGAGGATGTTGTTTCAGCAACAGAAAGCCTTTTTAAGGAAATTCGTAATTCATACAAGGATGAAATGCCTCGTGTTGCCCTTAAAGGAAAATTTACTGCAAGTCTTGGGGAAAATCCCGTCTTTGAAATTACCGACGGTGATAAAACAGTTGTTGTAAAGGGAGAAGAAAAGGCAGAAAAAGCAGTAAAAATACCTCTGGACAAAGATAAAGCGGAAAAACAGCTTTTAAAAACAGGTGGAACGCCTTTTTATTTTGACAATATTTCCATACAAATTGAGGATAATATAAGTATCCCCCTCTCATTCCTTAACAAGTTGAGGAGAAATGCTTTGGCTGAAATGGCTGACGCAAGGGACTATTCACACAATTACACCTTTAAAATGCCAAATCTTAAAATTACTTCGGCTCGCCAGAGGATAACAGAAAAAAGGGCAGAGGTTAAGAGAATTGACAGTAATATAAGTGATGATTACAGCCTTGTGTATGTGCCGGTTGATTCAAAGGAAGAAGATATTGATTTTCTTCGCTCAAGAGGAATTGAGGTTGGAGTGTCTGTTCCTCGAGGACTTTTTGGAAGAGAAGAACAAATTATAGAAAGACTAAAGATTTTAAAAGAAAAGGGAATAAATCATATTCTGTGCAATAATCTTGGTGCTGTTTATTTTGGCAAGAAACTGGGATTTACTGTGCACGGAGGAGAATTTTTAAACCTTACCAACACATATTCCCTGCTTTGGGCAGAGGATTATGGACTAGAGGATGTTACACTTTCCCTTGAGCTTACGGTTGAGCAGATTAAAGAGATGGGAGGAAAAATCAAAAGAGGGGTTGTTACCTATGGTTATATTCCACTTATGCTCACAAGAAACTGCCCTGTAAAAAGTGGAACAGAGGGTTGTAAATCTTGCAAAAAAAGAGGAAAAATGCAAGACCGCAAGAATTACCAGTTTTCGTTATTTTGTGACGAAAACTGCACAGAGATACTAAATTCGGTACCACTTTTTATTCCTGAAAAGAATAAAAATGAATTTTTCACATTTTTCACAACGGATAGGTTTTATGTGGAAAACTATGTGGAAAAAGTGGAAAACTACAAGGGGAACCACAGTAAAACTCTGGAAAAAGTTAATTTTACCCGTGGATTGTATTATCGTGGGGTTAAATAATGTGAAAAACTTTATTTTTTGTTAAAAGAATATTTATGTGGAAAACATTTATTTTCTACAACAGAATTAATTTGTGAAGTGATTTTAAACAGATTAAAAGATTATTGTTTTAAGGAATTTATCTAAAGAATTAAAATCATAAAAATGCAAGATAACATAGATTTTTGCAGGAAGGTGAAACAAATGGAAATATTAAAGATAAAAAGGTTGAGAGAAAACACAGCGCTTCCAAAAAGGGCAACACCCGGCTCGGCAGGAATGGATTTGTGTGCCTGTATTGAAGAAGAGATTACTATCAACCCCGGCGATTTAGTGACTATTCCAACAGGGATCGCCATTGCCCTTCCATCAGAAAATTATATGGCAAACATCTATGCCCGAAGCGGTCTGGGAGTAAAGCACGGCATTTGTCTTTCAAACGGAGTAGGTGTTATTGATAGCGATTATCGAGGAGAGGTTTGTGTTGGACTTTGTAATATTTCAAAAGTTCCCTACACCGTTACACCGGGTGAAAGAGTGGCTCAGCTTGTGACTCAACCTGTTGCTATTATGGATGTTGAAGAAGTGGATGTTTTAGACGATACATCCCGAGGGGAAGGTGGCTTTGGTTCAACAGGAAAAAAATAATTTTTCCCTGCGCCCTTATACCCCTTATTACTGTTGAAAATTACAAATTTTTAAGGTATAATAAACTGGTTATATTGCAGGAGATTTTTAAACTATTCTTTTTATTGAATTTACTTTTGCATATATACTTAATTTATACAGAAAATTTTTACCGAAGTAAAGGAACGCTTGATAGTGTGATATTTCGGCGTTGCCTTTTGTAGAATAGTATTGTGAAATATTGAAAGGTAGATTGATAATATGTTTACTAAAGACATTGGTATAGATTTGGGAACAGCCAACACCCTTGTGTATATGAAGGGCAAGGGAATAGTTCTTCGTGAACCGTCTGTTGTAGCTGTTGATATCCGCCAGGATACTGTACTTGCAGTTGGTGCTCAGGCAAAAGAGATGATTGGTAGAACTCCGGGCTCTATTGCCGCCATAAGACCCCTTAAAGACGGGGTTATTGCCGACTTTGAAATCACCGCAATTATGCTGAAGCACTTTATCCGCAAGGTTGTTCACAGCAACTTTTTCTCCCGCCCAAGGATAGTTATCTGTATTCCAAGCGGTGTTACTCAGGTTGAAAGACGAGCTGTTGAGGACGCCGCCTGTCAAGCCGGCGGTAAGGATGTTGAGCTTATCGAGGAGCCTATGGCTGCGGCTATCGGCGCAGGACTACCGGTTGCAGAGCCAACAGGTAGTATGGTTCTTGACATCGGCGGAGGTACATCTGAGGTTGCAGTAATTTCCCTGGGTGATATTGTGGCTCACAATTCCGTAAGGGTTGCCGGCGACAAATTTGACGAAGCAATTATGACATACATCAAAAAGAAGTATGGTCTTACTATTGGTGAAAGAACAGCCGAGGAGATAAAAATGGAAATCGGCTCCGCTTTTCCTCACGAAAACGAGGGAAGTATGACCATCAAGGGCAGAAACACCATTGACGGACTTCCAAAGGATGTTACAATTACAGCAGAAGAGGTGCGAAATGCCCTTGCATCCCCTCTTGCCGCAATTATTGACGGTGTTCTTGACACCCTTGAAAAAACCCCACCGGAGCTTGCTGCCGATATTATTGACAGAGGTATTACCCTTACAGGAGGCGGTGCACTCCTAAAGGGTATTGATTTGCTTGTAAGCAAGCAGACAGGTATTCCTGTTCACATAGCAGAAAGACCTTTGGATTGTGTGGCTGACGGTGCAGGTAAAAGGCTTGAAACTGTAATGCCAAAGGAATACTACCGTGACAGAAGAAGATAAAAGGTAAAAAGAAACCCCACGATTTTGTTGTGGGGTTACACTTATATACTTTTAAACATAGGACAACATAAAGAAAAAATACTTCCCTAAGAGGTTTATGATGAAGGATATTTTTAAAACGAAAAATTTTAAAATTCTCATAGTGACGCTTATTGTTATTATAATGTGCATAGGTGTATCTTCAATATTTAACACAAGTGTTATTTCTTCTGCTGTTGGATATATTACAACAGGTATGCAAAGGGTTTCTGCTACAGTTACAGACGGAGAAAACAAGAAGTCCTATTCAGAGCTGGAGGCGGAGAATGAACAGCTTAAAAAAGAAGTAGCATCCCTTAGGACACAACTTGCCGATTATAAAGATGTAAAGGATGAAAATGCCCGACTCTGGAAGTATTATGGACTAAAAAAGGAAAACAGTGGTTATGATTTTGTGCCAGCCTCTGTAATTCGCCGAGACCCAGGTGATATGTTCTACTCATTTACTATAGACAGAGGTACAGGTGAAGGAATCTCTGTAAATGACCCTGTTGTTACGGAAAACGGACTTGTTGGTTACATCAGCGAAGTGAGTACAAACTCCTGCAAGGTAACCACCATACTTTCTCCCGACCTTTCGGCTGGAGCAAAGGATGTAAAATCAAAGGATACAGGAGTTATTACCGGGGATGCTGATTACAGCGACCAGAACCTGGTCACAATGAAAAAACTTGCAGAAAACAACAAGATAAAAGAGGGTGACCAGATTTCTACAACAGGTATTGGAGGGATGTACCCTGAAAATATCTCTGTGGGCAAGGTAAAAGAGGTTAAGTATGATTCCTTTGACACTTCTCTTTATGCTGTCATTGAACCTTACGAGGATATTCAGAATGTTTCAGATGTTGTGGTTATTACCTCCTTTGATGGACAGGGAGAGATAGAGGAAAGCACCACTTCTCCTACTACGGAGGATTAGTATGGATAGGAAGTACACAGTTCTCCGTTATGTGGCATATGGATTGGAAATTTTGATTTTTTACATAATCCAGGGTGTGCCCGACCTTATACCACCGGTTTTTGGTGGCAAACCACTGCTACTGATACCTGTTGCCTTAACCATTGCTTGCTTTGAAAATGAAATTCCTGCAATGGCTTTTGGCGTAGCCTGTGGGGTTATGATGGATTTAGGTGTTGGCACTCACCTTGGTTTTTACACAATAGCCTTGGCAATAGTATGCTTTTTCATAGGCTACTTTGCCGAGAACTATTTTAACACAAAGCTTATAATAGTTCTCATTATTTCTGTTGTTATGATTCCGGTATTGATAAGTCTAAACTTTGTCATCAACTATATTTTTGCCGGCTACTCAAACATTGGTTACTATTTTGTTCATCACATCCTTGCAACTATAGTATATACATTTGTTACAGTTCCTGTATTTTACGGAATCAATAGGGTGCTTAGCCGAGGATTTAACGACTATCTATATTAATATATTGATATTTTAGATGTTTCTATTTTGGAGGTGATTATTTGGATACAGAGAGATATAGACGCAGGGGTATTCTTATCCTGATAATCGCCCTTGTATTTTTTGCTGTGTTTGTAATGCGCCTGTTTTTTTGGCAGGTGGTAGAGGGGGACAAGTACAAGGATATTGCTATGAACAGCACAACATTTTCTCTTTCCTCCAACAGTACCAGAGGTGAAATTTTAACCTCTGACGGAAAGCCTCTTGCCACCAACAGAACTATTTATAATATTACCTTTAAAAAGAACTATGTAAAAGAGGAGAGCATAAACGGAACTATCCAAAAGGTTCTTAAAATTATGAAAACTCGTAATGAAGAATGGGTGGATATGCTCCCCATAAAATATAGTAATGACGGTTATTCCTTTACAAAAGATGATACTGCTGAGGATTGCCTTTCTTTTTTACAAAGTGAAAGTATGCTTGATACCAGCGTTTATACTATGCCGGAGCAGTATATTGAGGACCTTGTAAAGAGGTATAAATGCGAAAATATTAAGGACAAACAGGAGCAAAGGGATGTAATTTCTGTTCGTTTTAATATGGAGAGACAAAATTTCAGCTCTGTTAACGACTATACCTTTGCAGAAGATGTCAGTAACGATATGATGCAGATTATATCAGAAAATAATCAAAAACTTGCCGGAATAGAAATTACCACCACAGTTGAAAGGCAGTACCGTGACGGTACACTTGCGCCACATATTGTAGGTACGGTGGGACAAATCAATGCCGAGGAATATGAGGAAAAACAGGATGAGGGTTACGGATACAACGACCTTATCGGTAAATTCGGTATTGAGCGTGTTTTTGAAAGTCAGCTCAGAGGCGAAGCCGGCAAGGCATATATAGAGAGGAACAACAACGGTTCTGTTGTGCGCACAGTTGAGGCAGAGGATGCAAAGCCGGGGAATTCCGTTTGGCTCACCATTGACAGCGATCTCCAGAGAATTGCTGACGATTCACTTAAATATAATGTGGATACCTGCCACAGCGAAGAGGCAGATGACTGTGTTGCCGGAGCAGTTGTTATGCTGGATGTAAAGGATTTTTCTGTCCTTGCAGCGGCAACTTATCCAACATATGATTTATCTAAATATAACAACTACAAATATTATTCAAAGCTTGCAAATGACGAAACCAGCCCTCTTTACTCAAGGGCTTTCAGTGGTGCTTTTGCCCCTGGTTCGGTGTTTAAACCCTGTGTTGCTCTTGCAGGTCTTGAAGAAGGAAAAATTACAGAAAACAGCATCATTGTATGTACACAAAATTACGACTATTACCCAACAGATGTTGTTAAGTGTATGGGTTATCACAACGGAATAACTCTGAATTCAGCACTTGCTGTTTCCTGTAACTACTATTTTGCAGAAGTAGGCAGAAGGCTGGGAATAAACACAATTTATAGCTATGCCGAAAAGTTTGGTCTTGGTCTTCCAACCGGGGTTGAAGTTGACGAAAGCACAGGTTTTCTTGCCGGTCGTGACAGTACCCATTGGACAGCAGGTAATACTGTTCAGGCGGCAATCGGTCAGAGTGACAACTCATTCACCCCGGCACAGCTTGCCACATATGTTGCAACAATTGCCAATGACGGCACAAGGCTGAGAACTCACCTTGTGGATAAAATCACCACATATGACAGAGAAAAAACAGTTGAGAAAACAGAAAAAGAGGAAGAATCCACCCTAAAGGTTGACAAAAAGAATCTTAAAGCTGTTCAAGAGGGTATGTGGAGTGTGTGTAACCAGGAGGACGGTACAGCATACAGCGTATTTGGAGATTATGGGGTTGAAGTTGCCGCCAAAACAGGTACAGCTGAAAACAGCGGAACAGACCACACAGTATTCATCTGCTATGCTCCTTACGATGACCCTCAGGTTGCCATTGCGGTGGTAATTGAGCATGGTGCATTAAAGCAGTATTCCGCCGATGTTGCAAAAGCACTTTTGGATAAATACTTTTTTGACAAGGACTATAAACCGCAAAGTAACACGTTTTATTAATAAAAAATATGAATAAAAAGTTTGACAGCCTCCCTGCTTTGGGAGGTTGTTTTGCTCTGGTTATCCCTTTTGAAATAAATAATTTACACAAATTGTTTATTGATAAAAATCATACTTCTTGATAGAATGTATAATGTTAATTACATATCTGTTATTGTTCTTATAAGGAATTATTTATGCAAAAAAATAGCATACAATGTTATGAGAAGTAGAATATTAAAATGGGATAGTATGAAGATTAAGGAGTCTTGAAATGAGATTAGGTTTGGATATTGGTTCAACAACAATCAAGTGTGTTGTTTTGGATGAAAATAATAAGCTGTTATACAGTACATACGAAAGACATTACAGCCAAATCACTACAAAAATCGGCGAGATTTTATATAAAGTAAGGAAAGAAATACCAGGAGTAGAAAATGCCCTTGTTGCACTTTCCGGTTCTGCCGGAATGGGCGTTGCAGAGGACTGCAACATTTCCTTTGTTCAAGAGGTATATGCAACCCGTGTGGCTACAAACACATTTATTCCCGGTACAGATGTTGTTATTGAGCTTGGTGGCGAGGACGCAAAGATTCTTTTCCTTTCCGGAGGTATGGAGGTACGAATGAACGGAACCTGTGCCGGCGGTACAGGTGCATTTATTGACCAAATGGCAACTCTCCTTAATGTTCCTTTGGAGGATATGAACGACCTTGCAAAGGGCTACGAAAAGACATATACAATAGCATCAAGATGCGGTGTTTTTGCTAAGACAGACATTCAGCCACTTCTTAACCAGGGTGCAAGAAAGGCAGATATTGCCCAGAGTATTTTTCGTGCAGTTGTAAACCAGACTGTTGCAGGTCTTGCACAGGGCAGAGAAATAGAGGGAAATGTTGTTTATCTTGGTGGTCCTCTTACATTTATGGAGGAGCTGAGAAAGGCTTTTGATGAGGAGCTTGGCACCAAGGGTACTTGCCCTGAAAATTCCCTTTACTATGTTGCCTGTGGTGCGGCACTTTGCGCCGACAGTACAATAGATTTTGACAGCGTTATAGAAAAGGTAAGCAATTACAAAGGTTCAGGCAACTTTGCATTCAACCCTCCTCTTTTCAAGAACGAAAAGGAGTATGAGGAATTTAAAAATCGTCACGCAAAGGCTACCGTAAAGGAAGTTCCTCTAAAGGATTACGACGGACTTTGCTATATTGGTATGGACGCAGGAAGTACAACAGTTAAGGCTGTTGTAATGGGAGAAAGCGGAGAACTACTACACTCAAAATACCTTTCAAACAGCGGTAACCCTGTACCAATTATAAAAGAATTTTTGCAGGAGCTTTACACTATAAAGCCGGATATTAAGATAAAAGCGTCAGCGGTAACAGGCTACGGCGAGGACATTATCAAAAACGCATTTTGTGTTGACTACGGTATTGTTGAAACTGTTGCACACTTTACAGCGGCAAAAAGCTTTATGCCTGATGTTGAATTTGTTATCGACATCGGCGGTCAGGACATCAAGTGTTTTAAGGTTCACAACGGAGCAATCGACAACATATTCCTAAACGAGGCTTGTTCCTCAGGATGTGGTTCATTCCTCCAGACCTTTGCAAATGCACTGGGATATTCAATACAGGATTTTGCATCCCTTGGAATTTTCGGAAAACATCCTGTTGACCTTGGTTCAAGATGTACAGTATTTATGAACTCCTCTGTTAAACAGGCGCAGAAAGACGGTGCAACAATAGAGGATATTTCCAGCGGACTTTCACTTTCTGTTGTTAAGAATGCACTTTACAAGGTTATAAGAGCATCAGGCCCTGACGAGCTTGGTAAGAAAATTGTTGTACAGGGAGGAACATTCCTCAATGACGCAGTGCTTAGAGCATTTGAACAGGAAATGGGCGTTAATGTTGTTCGCCCAACGATTTCCGGACTTATGGGTGCCTACGGTGCGGCTTTGTATGCACAGAGCAAATCAGAGAACAGCAAAGAGCTGAGCACACTTCTGGGCAAGGAAAAGCTGGAAAGCTTTGTTCATAAAATCAGCGTGGTAAACTGCGGACTTTGCAACAATAACTGTCGTCTGACAGTAAACACATTTGCAGACGGAAGAAAATTCATTGCCGGCAACAGGTGCGAAAGACCTATCACCAAGAAGGCTCCTGACGAAAGTATGAATATATACGAATATAAGCTGAAACTCCTTGAGGAATACAAGCCTGTTGAGGGCAGTCGAGGAAAAATCGGTATTCCTATGGGACTTAATATGTTCGAGCTTTTGCCTTTCTGGCACAGATTCTTCACCGAGCTTGGCTTTGAAGTGGTAAGAAGTCCTTTCTCAACAAGAAAGCTGTATCAGAAAGGTCAGCAGACAATCCCAAGTGACACAGTTTGCTTCCCTGCAAAACTGATGCATGGTCATGTTAAGGCTCTTATTGATGAGGGTGTACAAACTATCTTCTACCCTTGTATGTCATATAATCTGGATGAAAACCTTGGTGACAACCACTACAACTGTCCTGTTGTTGCATATTACCCAGAGGTTATCTACAACAATATGAAGGAAGTTCAGAATATTACCTTTATTAAGGATTACTTTGGTATTCACCGCAAAAAGGACTTTGCCAAAAAGGCATATGAGGACTTGTCAAAGTACTTCCCTGACCTTACTGCAAAAGAGGTTAAAAACGCAGCAAAATGCGCCTATGAGGAGTATGACCGTTACTTTGAAAAGGTGAGAACCCGTGGAAACGAAATCATTGCCCGGGCAGAAAAAGAGGGCAAGGAAATCATTGTGCTTTCCGGTCGTCCATATCACATAGACCCTGAAATCAACCACGGTATCAGCAAGATGATTGGCTCCTTCGGTGTTGCAATTATCTCCGAGGACTGTGTTTCGGACAAGGTAGAAAAGTTCAAGGTTGGGGTGCTTAACCAGTGGACATATCACAGCCGTCTGTATGCCGCCGCCGAGTATGTCAGCACAAGAGAAGATATGAACCTTGTTCAGCTCGTTTCCTTTGGCTGTGGCGTTGACGCTATCACCACCGACGAGGTAAGGGATATTCTTGAAAAGAACGGAAAAATTTATACACAGATTAAGATAGATGAAATAACCAATTTGGGTGCAGTAAAGATTCGTATTCGTTCCTTACTTGCAGCCATCGGAAGATAAAATTAATTTGTTTAGATAAAGGAAAAATTGTTGGGAGGTTTTGCTTATGGCAAAGCTTGTATATGATAAAGACGGTCGTCTTATGTACACAAAAGAAATGAACGACGAGGGGTACAAAATTCTTGTGCCTATGATGATGCCTGTTCATTTTGGTATTCTTATGGATGCCTTTCGTCACGAGGGCTACAATGTTGAACTCCTTGACACAAACGGCCCCGAAATTGCACAGACAGGACTAAAGTATGTACATAACGACACCTGCTATCCGGCACTTCTTGTTATCGGTCAGCTTATAAACGCCCTTGAAAGCGGTAAGTATGACCTTAACAAAACAGCCCTTATGATTACCCAGACAGGTGGCGGATGTCGTGCGTCTAACTACATTCACCTTTTGAGAAAGGGTCTCAAAAAGGCAGGTCTGGAGCAGATTCCTGTTATTTCCCTTAACCTTTCAGGTCTTGAAAAGAACCCGGGCTTTAAAATATCTCTCCCTCTTATAAGAAGAGTTATTGCAGGACTTGTTTACGGTGATGTTTTGATGACAGTCCGCAACCAAACAAAACCTTATGAAGTGAATAAGGGAGAAAGTGACGCACTTGTTCAGAAGTGGCAGGACAAGCTTTCTAAGGATTTTAACGAGGGCAAAAGCTACCGCTTTAAAGATATGGAAAATATCTTGGACAAAATCTGTGGCGACTTTGAAAAAATTGAGAAAACAGGTGAGAAAAAGGTCCGTGTTGGTGTTGTTGGCGAAATATATGTAAAGTATGCCCGACTGGGGAACAACGACTTGGAGCAGTTCCTTTACGAACAGGGTTGTGAGGTTTGCCTGCCCGGCGTTATGGGATTTGCCGCCTTTAAGATTGACAATAGAATCGAGGATATCAAGCTTTACGGAGGCAGTCGTGCAAAGAAAAAGGTTTGCGAAATTATGCTTGACTATGTTTCAAAGACAGAGGATATGATGATTGCCGCCACCACAAAACACGGTTTTCAGCCACCGTCAAAGTATGCTCATACCAAGAGCCTTGTGGACGGTGTTATCGGCTTCGGCTCAAAGATGGGTGAGGGATGGCTCCTTACTGCTGAAATGCTTGAGCTTGCAGAAACAGGCTTTGAAAATATAGTTTGCACACAGCCTTTTGGATGCCTGCCTAACCACATCAACGGCAAGGGTATGATTAGAAGAATCAAGGAAATCAATCCAAAGGCGAATATTGTAGCCATTGACTACGACCCCGGCGCACCAAGGGTTAACCAGGAAAACAGAATCAAGCTGATGCTTGCAGTTGCAAAGGAAGAGCTTGATAAGCATATTGTTGTTAAGAAAAAGGGCAACAAGAAAGACAAAAAAGAAAAGGCAACAGTTTAACAGCCTTTTTAAAAAATATTTAAAGATCACATCCCCAAGGTAGGAAGAGAAATCAAAAATCTACCTTGGGGATTTTCTATGGAAAAATATATTTCAATATAAAAAGCACAACACCCACAAAAACTGTGGGTGTCGTTTTTATTATAAGGAGAATTCAAAAATCAATTTATGCGTTGCGGATTTCTGCGTAGTAGCTACTGCCAAAAGTACGCTTGTTAATTTTGATTTGTTTATTGCTGTTATCAGCAGAGAAAACAGCTGAACAGTCTTTAATACGCTCTATGTAATTTGTGATTCTAAGTGTCTTATCTGTTGTTGTTGAATTAACTCCAATTCTTGAGCTTGTGCTGAAATCTTTTGTAACATTGAAAACAGCTTTGCCAAATGCGGTATCTGTCAGAGTTGCATTATTCTTTCTGTTGTTTACTGTATTGTTGGTGATGTTTACGCATCCCTTAAGTGTTACATCAGCTGTATATACATTGCCGGATTGACAGTAGATGCCACCGCCGTTTGTACCCGCGGTATTATTTGTAATTTCGCAGTTGTCAATAATCAACTCATCGGCATGGGAACTGCTGGAGAAGAAGAGTCCTCCGCCTAAACCGTTAGCGTGGTTTCCGGTGATAATTACATTTTTAAATGATACACTGCTGAGATTCATTTCCATTGTGGAAGTGTTGGTGTCATAGAAAGCACCGCCGTTGCCGGTTGTGTTACCGCCTGTGATAACACCCTTCTTGCTTGAGGTGTTAATAACGCTGAAACTTACTCCGTCCTCATCCAGTATGAATACAGAACCGTCTGCAACAGCTTTCTCTTGGTTTCTGTCGATTGTGTGTCCGTTAAGGTCAAGAGTAATGTAGTTTCTTACATAGAGAGCGCCGTTGTTTTTGCCTCTTGTAAAGCATTCGCCGGTACCAAATGATTTTTCGTTAGTGCCTTCAACAGGCTGTGCAGTTACATCACTGAACAGCTTGATTGTGCAAGAGCCTCTGTAATTTGCATATTCCCAAGCGTCTTCAAAGCTGTCAAAAGCAACTTCTTTTCCGCCACTCTCTGTAACAACAGCTACTTTTTCTGTTGCCTCATGGACACTTTCTGCAAGGTAGCACAGATTGTCAAGTGTTCTGTCAATATATTTATGGAAATCATCAGTTTTGCTGACCCTATATTTTTCTACCTCTGCCCTTTCTTCATCCAGACTTATAACAGGAATATCCATAGTAAAGAGGTGATCTATCATAGTGTAGCAGGATGTCTGCATCTGACCTGTAACTAAGTATTTACAGTTTTCAGGTAATGTGATGCACATATTTTCTTCAAAAAACTGTCTGAATGTTAAGGTTTTTGTAGTTTCGCAAAGCTTTTTATACTGCTTAATCATATCATTTAGGTATATAAAGTTATTGCTAAATGCTTCGTTTATTGCGGTGCGCTTGCCGTAATGACTTGCGTTGTCGATATAATTAACCATTTTTCTGTTAACCAGATTACCGGTAGGCAAAAATCCTTGTCTGTTTGCTTTTGCTGTTCCGATTTCTGCAAAAACAGTCTTCCATTCGTTATTGTATTTGTACTGATTTTTATCCATCAGTTCTTTTCTTGTAACTTCTTCTTTGTAGTACTTTAGTGCATTGGCGGAGTTGATTTCTTCCTCAACTTCGGTTTCATCTGATAGTTTGCCATTGAGCAAATACTGAAGATCATTGGCTGCTTCTTGTGCTGCGACAGGATCTGTTTTTATAAGCTTATTAATTTTTATGTGTTGAATATCAGTGTAAAGTGTAAGTGCGTTGGTGTAATAAGCCCAGACAAGATTGTCGTATGTTTCCACAGATTTATTGTAAATGTCAAATGCAAAAGAGCCATTGCTTGCTTCGGCAAGTTCTGCTTGATAATTAACATAGAACGGATTATCTTCAAAACCGCCCAGTGATTTACCGCACATATACTGTGTGCATACTTCAATCCCGTTTTTCAGGTCTGTCAAGTCCTTTTCCTTTAGGTTTATGATCTCTGAAAGCGCTTTTTTTGCATTTGTTTCTTTTTGTCCGATTATGCTTGAACTTTTACCTGTCTCTTTGGCCTTTGCAAGTTCGTATCTTGCATCTGCCAGTTTATAAATCTTTGAATTGAATTTAGAATATAGGCGGATTAGATTGTTGATGTTAGTCTTAAATTCCTGGTTTTTGAGTTCCAATAATGTTCCGCTTATTTTGCCCAGTTGTTCCTGTACCTTATCAAGCTCAACCTTAATGTCGGTTATTGATGGAGCAGGGGTTTCAGAGGGCTTTCCTTCATTCATAAGTTCTGATATAAGACCTACGCCATATTCAAACAAAGCTGAAATACTCTTTCCGTAAGGGAGCATTTCCAGGGAAGTTTTGATTGCCTTTATGTAATCTCCCTGTGCAGTGCTTATTGCGGCTTCCACAACACTTTCAACAGTTCCTTCTGAAATGCCTTCTTGTTTTTCTTCTTTAGTTTCTTCCTTGTTTGTGTAGGAAGTGCTTAATGATGTGTTTGCCACAGCGGCTGAGGCTGTTACAACTGTTGTTGTTCCAAAGGATGTGAGGGCAACTGCCGAAAGGGCGATTGCGATGAGTCTTCTTTTGATTTTACTGTTTTTGTTTTTCATTTTGATTTCTCCTTAATAATTTTTTGTTTTTTTTATTTTTGTTTTCGTCTTGGGTTTGTTCCCTTGACTGTGACTAAAGTATATCAAAGAGATAAAAATACTTAAACGCTATTTTACTGTATCTTTAATTTAATATGAATTTTTTATTTTATAGATTTAGTTTAATTAAACTTGATTTTTATTATTTTTAAATTATTTTAAACTTTTCACACAAAAATCAGTGATTTTAGGGGTTTTGCACCTTTCTATATAATACGTAAATAAAAAATACCTCAAGGCAAGCTGTTGCCTTGAGGTAAAATCCAATATTTTTAGTTATAATTTTTAGTCCTTTTCCTTAAATGCGAAGAACCTTTGACCGATGTAGTTAAATGCTACAAACAGGCACATACCTACAAGCATTGCTATGTTTGTCTGCACAGTTTCGCTTTGTCCCGACAAAATCCAAAGTGCCAAGGGCTTTGCAATTCCATAGGCAAGTAGGTAGCAAACCGCAATGTTAAGGGAAAATTTCAGGATAGGCTTAATGCCCTTTTCCTTATTTTTAAAGGTAAAGTGCTTGTTTAAAATATAGCTTACAATACTTCCTATTATGTATCCAAGGGCTGATGAAGTCCAGTATCCTCCGCTTGAAATAACCTGGTCAAGGTCCTTTATGGGGGTGAAATTGTAGAAAAGGAACATAAGTCCGTTTCCCACAATGGTATTGAGGATACCAACCAAAATAAATTTCCAAAATTTTATGTCAAAAAATTGCTTAAGAAAATCCTTCATTACTTTTTCTCGTCCTCGTCCTCAGTAAAATTGGTGTGGTGAATAATATAGATAGGTCTGTCTTTTGTTTCCATAAATACCCTGCCCAGATATTCGCCCACAATGCCGATAGAAAATTCCGTAATACCACCCATAAACAGAGTAATCATAAGGGTTGTGGCATAACCGGGAACATCAATACCGAAAATGATTGTCTGTACAAGAGTAATAAGAATGTAAATAAGGGCAATAAGGAAGATAACAATACCCATACAACTGATAAACCTTAATGGTGCAACGGAAAAACTGGTTATACCGTCAAGGGCATATTTGAATAATTTCCAGAAATTCCATGTGGTTGTGCCAAGTTCTCTGTCAACGGTCTGGAAAGGAAGCCACTTGGTGTTAAAGCCAACCCAGCTAAAAAGGCCCTTGCTAAAGCGTTGAACCTCAGAAAGTTCAAGAATGGAGTCAACCATCTGCCTTGTCATAATGCGGTAGTCAACTGCTCCGTAGGGCATTTTTGTTTCGGACATAGCATTTTGCAGGCGGAAGAACAGCTTGGAGAAGATTTCTCTGAACCTGCTTTCACCCTCTCTTGCGGTGCGCTGTAATGCACAGCAGTCGTAACCGTTTTCAGTAACCTCTTTAATCATCTGTGGGAACATCTGTGGGGGATGCTGTAAATCGGCGTCCATAACAATAACATAGTCGCCTGTGGTGTGCTGAAAGCCTGCATACATAGCAGCCTCTTTGCCAAAGTTCCTTGAAAAAGAGATGTACTTTATGTTGCTGTATTTATCAGCAAGCTGTTTCATAACAAGATATGTTTTGTCACGACTTCCGTCATTGACAAGAATGTATCTGAATTTATGCTGTGGTATTGTATCTATGACTGAATTGGTTACCTCCACAAAGTGGGCAAGTCCCTCCTCTTCATTATAGCAGGGTACCACAATGTCTATTGTACTCATAACAAATCTCCTGTATAATAATTTTATAAAATCCTATTATTTTCATTATAACAAATGGAAAATAAAATGTCTAGGGAAATACTGATTAAATCATTTTCACATATTGTGCCGTCAGATTTTTTGTTAGTATTTCCCTAGAAATTTATCTGTTTACAAAAAATTTATAAAATTGGGTTTACGACACTATAATAAAATGTTAGAATAGAAAAAGATACTTCATTTAACGGAGGACACATTATGTCTAAAAAAACAAAACAACTGATTGATACATCACAAATGTACACTCAGGCAAAGAAAGGACTTGGCAGATTCTTCTCAAACAATGCCTTTGTGATTCTCGCCTTTTGTATTCCTTTTCTTGTGATGCTCCTTAACTTTGCAATTAAAAAAATGTCACCATTTGGTGACCAGCAGATACTTGTTGTTGACCTTTGGCATCAGTATTATCCTTTCCTTGTTGATTTTCAGGACAAGCTGATTTCCGGTCAGAGTATGCTTCACTCATGGACAAACGGAATGGGTGGCAACTACCTTGCACTTATGTCCTACTATGTAGCAAGCCCCATAAACTTCCTGACAGCTTTTATTCCTGCCGACTTTTTAAGGGAATTCCTTATGATATCTGTTTGTGTTGATGTAGGTTGTGCTTCGGGATTTATGGCTATATTCCTAAAAAAGACCTTCCATCGCGACGGTTTGCCTTTGGTTTTCTTCTCAGCAGGCTACGGATGCTGTGCATTCTTTATGGGTTACTATTGGAATGTAATTTGGCTCAACACAGTAGCAATGCTTCCTTTGGTTGCCCTTGGTATGGTTATGCTGTGGAGGGAAAATAAGTTTTGCCTTTACACAATATCCCTTGCTCTTTCCGTAATTGCAAACTACTATGTTGGTCTTTTCGCCTGTATTTTTGTATTGCTGTGCTTTATTTGTTACAGCATTACATACTGGAACGGAATAAAAGACTTTTTTGGCCGACTTTTAAGAACCGGTTTGTTCTCAGGCATAGGACTGATGTTAACAGCCTTTTTGACATTGCCTGCCTACAACGCCCTTAGTCTTACATACAGTAGTAATAATAGCTTTCCTGATACTTGGAGGACATACTACGAATGGTCGGAGATTATGTCACAGACTTTGGACTTTATTCCTCCTTCAACAAAGGAAAATCTTCCTAATTTGGCCTGTGGTATGGCGGCTGTGTTCTTTGGAATTATCTTCTTGACAACGAGAAAGATAAACTGGAGAGCAAAGGCATGTTCTGTTTCTCTTCTTGTATTCCTCGTTGCCAGCTTTAATGTCAATATATTGGACTACATCTGGCACGGTATGCATGCAACAAATATGATTCCTCACAGATTTGCATATCTGTTTAGCTTTGTTCTTCTTGTAATGGCATACAGGGCATATACCCTTATTGACAAAGCCAAGATATGGAATGTTCTCATAGGATTTTTTGGTGCTTCCCTGATTGTTGTTATTTCTACACTTGTACAAACAGGTGCTCCGCTGTGGGGTTCATTCATACTTATTTGTATTCTTGCAGTGGCAACAGGACTTTATGTATTCAAAATTTATCCAAGGGTTGTCCTTGACATTATTGTGTTCACCCTTGTTATGGTTGAGATTTTTATTGCCGGATTTAACGGAATTAAGGCGGTAAGTTCAACCACAACAGCGGATTACCCACAGGGTGAGGCAGTAACTGCCGATGTTATCAACGCAATGAATAATCTGGAAACAAACACCACCGATATGTGGCGAGCCGAAATGACCCAGACCCAAACCCTTAATGATGCAAGTCTTAATGATTACAACGGTATTTCACAGTTCTCTTCAATGAGCAATGTGTCCGTTACAAAGTTCCTTGAAGAATTCGGATGTCAGGGTTGGCAAAGTGGTAACAGATATACTTACAGAGAAAGCACACCTGTTACAAACCTGTTCCTTAATTTAAAATATCTTATTTCAAGAAACGGTTTATATTCTGCTACAGATTATGTTTCACCTTGTTATCAGAACGGAAATGAGGTTCTGCTGAAGAATACCTACTATTTGCCAATGGGATTTGTGACAGACAAAACTGCCACAGAATATACCCTTGAAGAAAGAGATCCCGACGATTTCAGCAATCTTAACACCTTTAAAAAGCAGAATGAATTTTTTACAAAAACTACAGGAGTCAGCAAAGATGTATTCAATATTATTGAGCCTGCAAGTGTAAATTATTCCTGCGACCTTAACCCACTGTCACAAAACAGAACTTTTGAAAACAGCGAAAAAGGCTATGATTACAGCATTAACCTAAGTAATACATCACAGACTACAAATATTGATTTCCAGTACAATATTGAAGAAAGCGGAAATTACTATGTTTATTGTTTGTACTACGGAACAGCCCTTGAAACAAAGGCTGTAAATATTAAAAAGGATGGAGTTTCTGTTAAGAGTGACACAGATATAGGCAGACCATATATTATGAATGCCGGAAACTTTGAAAAGGGTCAACAGCTCTCCGTTTCTCTTGAAAATCTACCATCAGGAACAACAACTAACTTTATAACCTATGTTGCAAAGCTTGACGATGCTGTGTTTAAAGAGGGCTACAACCGTCTTGCCGAAAACACACTAAAGGCTACAAAGGTTACCGATACAGAGCTTAACGGACAAATAGACTGCAACCGTGACGGACTTTTCTACACATCCATTGTATATGAGGATGGATGGACTGTTAAGGTTGATGGAGAGAAAGTTGATACAAAGAAGGTTGGCGGTGCACTTCTTGCCTTTGATATTTCAAAGGGTACTCATACTATAGAGATGTCTTATATGCCATCCGGATATTTGGTAGGAACTCTGGCAAGTATTTTGGGAATCCTTATGCTTATCGCCTGTGCATTCCTGTATAGAAAATATCTGAGCAAGACATTCCTATTTAAATACAAAACCCATCCGGATGCAAATCCGGACAGGATAGAAGAGGAAGAGAATGAAGAGGACCTTTCTTGTGAAGAAGAAAAGGAAACTGCCGAAAAATATGTTGCAAGGGAAACACCTGTTGCTGTGAGGGTAGTTTTGTCCATAGTATTCTCCTTTGCATACTTCCTTGTATGGTTTGCGGGAATTATTAAGAAAATAAAAATTCTTGCAGAGGAAAAGCCCGAATATGTAACAGATGTTCTGTTATCATTATTAGTTCCTTTCTACTTTGTTTATGCAATTTATAAGTATGCAAAGAAGAAAGAAGAAATAGCTTCAACACAGGATTTAAGAGTTACAAGTGCTTTTAACCATATGGCTCTTGAGCTTGGTTCAAGCTGTGCATTTATAGTATCACTTGTCACCTTGCTGACAAGTGTAATAAAGAATTATGAGCTATATCAAAGTCAGGTAACACAGAATGAAAACAGCATTGCCTCAGGAGGCCAGCCTGTTCCTGTAACAGCAAGTTTGTTGCCAACAGGTTTATCCTTTATCATTATGCTGTTCTGTCTTTGTGCCGGTATAATTCTAAGAATTGCAAACCTTTACCTGTTTGACAAAGATATTCTTGAAATTGTTAAGAACAATAAGTTTAAGGGCTTAAAGAAGATTAAAAAGAGAAAATAAAATATATAAGTAGTGGGCAGTCCAAAAGGACTGCCCACTGTTGCTTTTGTGAGGTTTTTAGGTTTCATTTGTTCCGAATGTTTCCTCATACAATTTGTCAATTTCATCAGGGGATAAAGGTAACAATAAATTCTCTTGTGAATCATTATCTACAAATACTTTTTCCATATTTTCATCCAAATTGTTCTCAACCTTTCCAACTTTTCTTTATTTCAATGCTTTTTTAAAAGCCTGTCCATATACTTCCCTATAAAGCACAGCTTTGATTTTTTCAAACTCATCCTTGCTTATATTTTCCTTGTAGGTCATTATGGCTAAGGGTAGTGGGTCTTTGCCCTTGTGAAAGGGTGGCTGAAAATATGTATAGTCGTTAAAGAAAAATCCGTTTCTCTTGTAAAACTCAATCCGTCTTTTTGCGGTGTCTGTTTCGGGTAATTCCACCTCAAGGCAAAGGGGACAGGAAAGCACTTTTGTAATTTTGTTAAGAATTTGCGAACCAAGGTTTCTGTTGCGGTATTGGGAGCTGACAGCAAAATGCTCAACATATGCAAAGCCCTCAAACTGCCACACTGCAATAAACGCCATTATGTTCTTTTCCTCTAAATCGGGCAAAACATATATATTGTAAAATGGGTTGTTCAGCAGGGATTTTTGTCCGTCATATGTTCTGTATTCATCTCTTGGAAAGCTATCCTTTAATATTGAAAACACCTTGTCAAATTCATCTTTTTTAATTTTACGAATATTCATAATTATAAATTCCTTAGAAAAGGGGCTGTGCAAATCACAATTTTGCAACAGCCCCGATTATGTTTGTGAAAATTATTCTGCAACAGGTTCCTTGTTACTTCTGCCGAACTTTTCCTCAATCTTTTTAACCACAAAGTTCAACAACTTGTCGTAGCCTATCAGCTTTTTGATACCCTCTATAACTATGGATGCCCCTAAAGAAACTGCGAAAAGCACTAAAGAAATAAGTGCAAAGTGGCGGAAAGAATATGTAAATTCTGGGAACCAGTAATGCCTGATAAATGTATGTAGTAAAAAGATGTTCATTGAATGCTTACCGAAGAACATCAGTATTTGGCGAATACCGGGTATGCTCACTACAAATTCATAGCAGTAATACACCACATATGCCGGAATAACTCCGTCGCAAATTTCAAAACAATAGTTTGCATATGTACCCTTAAATGCTGTTCGTGCCATATAAAAGCCTACAAGAATTATTGTGGCGATTACGAACTTAATAACCTTGCTAAGCACCTTGTTTTTTGTAATCATAAAGTCTTTCATCTTTGCAAGGACATTGTACTTTGCACAAATAACTCCCAAAAGAATAGCAAAAACCCAACGGTAGCTGTTGGCAACTTCTCCAACACGAAAATCCTTTGTAAAGTTGATTATCCTTGGCAGGAACAGGCAAACAAGACTGACAAAAAGAATGTTATATTTTTTAAGGCCCTTTACCATAAAAGGAACCACAAGAACTATGAACACCGCAAGGGTCATATACCACCAGGTGTTGTTAAGTGAAAGTGTGCCAAAAAGATTTGACAGTCCTAAAAAGTCCACAAGCACATTGAAGGCACCTCTGAACATACCGTTTTCAAAATATCTCATTGTGTGGTCGGGTGCAATGAAAATAGTGAGAATTTGTGAAAGTATAAACACAAACCAATATCCCCACATCAGTTTAACAAGACGAGTGTTGAGGTAATTTGTGTACTGCCTGCTGTTTAGGTTGTAATCAGAATCGTATTTTTTTAGGGAAATGGTAAGACCATAGGCACTTAAAAAAACATACATTCCAACACATATTTTAAAGAAGTTGGATATTGATACAATCAGACTTTGACTAAAAGGATAAAAGCTGACCTCATAATCGGCAAACAATGATGCTGTTCTAAAGCAATGATGTTGCATCATAATCAGTATGGCTATGCCCTTTACTGCAAGTGTATCGTCTTTAGAGAATTTTGTCATTTATTCCCCTCCTTAGAGCCTTTAATGTTTTTTTCAATCATAATTTGGGCAATTCTCCTGTCCTCAACCTTAAGAACAGTGAGCTTTAGGTTGTCCTCATATACAACAGGGTGCTGACCCTCGGTGGGAACTTCCCCTGTCTTTTCCAGTATAAAGCCTGCAATAGTGTCGCAGTCAGTTTCGGGGAAATTATATCCAATAAGCTGGCTTACATCGTCCAGTAGCATTGCACCGTCAACGGTGAACTTGTTTTCGGAAAGCTTTTTTATTTCCTCGTCCTCGTTGTCGTACTCGTCCTGAATGTTGCCCATAATATCTTCAATAAGGTCCTCAAGGGTGATAAGTCCCTCTGTACCACCGTATTCGTCAACCACAATTGCAAGCTGAATTTTCTTTTTAGTCATCTCGGCAAAAAGTTGACTCAAATTTTTACCCCGAGGTACGCAGGGAACGTCCCTTGTAATGTCTGTTATTTTAAATTCATCAGGTACGTTGGAACAAACAAATTTCAGCAAATCTTTTACATAAAGAATACCTACAATGTTGTCAATATCCTGGTGGAAAACAGGTATTCTGGAATGTCCGCTTTCTATGGCTATGGCTACAACCTTGTCAAGAGGATCTGTGTCCTCCACTGCGGTCATTTCTGTACGATGGGTCATAATTTCAGACACAGTTGTGTCGTCAAAGTCAAAGATATTTTCAATAAAACTTTTTGTTTCGTCCTTAAAGTAACCCTTTTCTCTGCCCTCATCTACAAGGCTTAGGATTTCTTCTTCCGTTTTATGTTCTTCCTCTGCTTTGCTTTTGCCTCCGAATAATTTGTCAAAAAATGATTTTTTAGAGCCACCTGCGTCGTCAGGCATTTATAACTCAATCCTTTCAATAATTGTGTAATATTTTTCCTACATTTAACATATGTTAGACTTATTTTTGTTCTAACACATTGAGTGTACATAAAAAACGAATATTTGTCAAATTATTTGAGTTTTTTGCTTTACTTTTTCGGAAAAAGGTGATAGTATAAAAATGATACATTAGGTATCTTTGAATAAACTGATTTTGTGCATTATAGCTATTCTCACAGCAACGCTGTGGGAGCGCACATATATTTAAGGAGGAAAAATCCAATGGCAAGAAAAATGAAAACAATGGATGGTAACAGCGCTGCGGCTCATGTGTCCTATGCCTTTACCGATGTAGCTGCTATCTATCCTATTACACCATCTTCTGTTATGGCTGACGAAACAGACAAGTACGCAACAGCCGGCAGAAAGAACCTCTTTGGAAGAGAAGTTCAGGTTACAGAGATGCAGAGTGAGGGCGGCGCCGCCGGTGCAGTTCACGGTTCTCTGACAGCAGGTGCTCTTACAACTACATACACAGCATCACAGGGTCTTCTGCTTATGATTCCAAATATGTATAAAATGGCCGGCGAACTTTTGCCATCTGTTATTCACGTATCAGCTCGTGCTTTAACAAGCCACGCACTTTCTATCTTCGGCGACCACTCCGACATCTACGCATGCCGTCAGACAGGTTACGCAATGCTTTGCTCCAACAACCCACAGGAGGTTATGGACTTGGCAGCAGTTGCTCACCTTGCAACAATCAAGGGCTCTGTTCCTTTCCTGCACTTCTTTGACGGTTTCCGTACATCCCACGAAATTCAGAAGATTGAATACTGGGATTACGAAGATTTAGGCGATATGCTTGATTGGGACGCTGTTGAGGCTTACAGAAAGCGTTCACTTAACCCTGAACATCCACACATTCGTGGTACAGCACAGAACGACGACATCTTCTTCCAGGCAAGAGAAGCTTGTAACAAGTATTACGACGCCATCCCTGAAGTAGTTGTTGAATATATGAACAAGGTTAACGCAAAGATTGGTACAAACTACAAGCCATTCAACTATTACGGCGCAGAGGACGCAGAGCATGTTATCGTTGCTATGGGTTCTGTTTGTGACTGTATTGAAGAAGTTGTAGATTACCTTAACGCAGCAGGAGAAAAGGTTGGTCTTTTGAAGGTTCACCTTTACAGACCATTTGTTGCTGATTATCTCCTTTCTGAACTGCCAAAAACTGTAAAGACACTTTCTGTTCTTGACAGAACTAAGGAACCCGGCTCAATCGGCGAACCACTTTACCTTGATGTTCTCGCTGCAATTAACGCTTCTGAGTTTGCTAATGTATCTGTTTACACAGGTCGTTACGGACTTGGCTCCAAGGACACAACACCGGGCGACATCGTTGCTGTTTACAGAAACGCTCAGTCACCAACACCTAAGAGAAGATTTACAATCGGCATCGTTGACGATGTTACAAATCTTTCACTTCCAATCGTTGAAAATCCTGACACAACTCCACAGGGCACAACCTCTTGTAAGTTCTGGGGTCTTGGTGCTGACGGTACTGTTGGCGCTAACAAGAACTCCATCAAGATTATCGGCGACCACACAGATATGTATGCACAGGGCTACTTTGCATACGACTCCAAAAAATCAGGCGGACTTACAGTTTCTCACCTTCGTTTTGGTGACAAGCCAATCAAATCCACCTACTATATTTCAAAGGCTGATTTCGTAGCCTGTCACAACCCATCTTATGTTGATAAGTATGAGATTGTTGAAGACCTTAAGGACGGCGGTTCATTCCTGCTCAACTGTCCTTGGGAGGGCGAAGAGCTTTCCGAAAGACTTCCGGCAAAAATGAAGAAGATGATTGCAGACAAGCACATCAACTTCTACACAATTGACGGTATCAAGCTTGGTAAGGAAATCGGACTTGGAACAAGAATCAACACAATTCTTCAATCCGCATTCTTTAAGATTGCCGACATTATCCCTGCTGATGACGCAAAGCAGTACCTTAAGGACGCTGCAACAAAGTCATACAGCAAAAAGGGACAGGCTATCGTTGATATGAACCACAAGGCTATTGATATGGGTATGGAAAGCTTTGTTAAGGTTGATGTTCCTGCCGACTGGGCAAACGCTGTTGACGAAACAGTTGACACAGTTGTTACAGAGGGCAGAAAAGAAGTTGTTGACTATGTTAACACAATCCTTAACCCAGTTAATGCATACAAGGGCAACAAGCTCCCTGTTTCTGCATTTATGGACTATGTTGACGGTGAAGCTCCACAGGG
>JAXESA010000142.1:0-2878 GCA_034116205.1 Ruminococcus sp.
AATGCATACAATGTCGGGATTTTGTGAATTAACAAGGTCCACCGTTTTTTGAATATGGTCAAGTCCTATGCTGTACCCCATATGTAAATCGGCAATAAGCACCACCTTTAACTTTTCCATATTACTAACAGATTTATTAACTGTCACAGAGTAGTCGGTGAGTCTTATGTCACGGGCATTGTACATACCGTAAACGCTGACGGTTGCAATCAGTACAAGAGAAATTATTGCACCTGTGGCTGTGGTTTTTCGCCTTTTGAAAAAGTCTTTTGGCATAACCTTAAGCACTCTTCTTAAAAGCAAAGACAGTAGATGTCCGATTACAACTACAAAAAATGCGTATATCAGCAGAGCGAACCAGTAGTTTGCTATTCTTTGTGATATTCTTTTTAGTTGTGTTCCATAGGGCATTAAAAATCCGATAATAGGGGACAGGGCAAAAATGCTGTAAAAAGCAGAGATGATAATTTTCATCCATCTTTTATAGAAAACATCGTGACACCTTTTTAGTGCATTGATTATTCGATGCACGATGTACATATTTAAGACAATATATACAGGAAAAAGTAAAATTGCAAACAAATAATTCACATCCTTTATGTACAAAACATAAGATAAGTATATCATTTAAGTACTTCTTTCACAATTAACGGATAAAACAAAATTGTGACATATTTGGTGCCTTTTTTATTAAATTATATATTAATCTGCAAGCACTTTACAACAAATAATTGCAATATTCCCTATATTATGATAGAATAAAACATATTTTGTTCGGGGGTGTTTTGTTGAAACGGAAGGACTTAAAAAAAGCAGGCAGAACTACTTTTTTCAAGCACTATATTCTCTGTGTTGTGGCGATTTTGTTTGTTGCAGTAATCGGTGTTGAATATGTTTCCTCTGTTGATATAATTAAGACTGCCATTAGGGTGTCTGACGAAGAATCTGTGGGTGGAAGTGTTACATCTCTTTCATTAAACAGTCGTGAGCTTTTAGATAGCTTGATGAGTGAACAGAACTATGAATCCACAAAATATGGAAAGCTTGAGGTCGGTCGTTCTCAGGGTGTGCTTGCACATATTGCAAATATGTTTTCATCCGGTTCAATAACCATGACGGTTATTGCTGCTGCATTTTCTATTGCAAAGGCAAACAATGTTTTGGCAATAATTCTTATTGTCCTGGGACTTTCTGCGGTGTTCTTTATATGGATGGTATTTTTTAACACATTCCGTTCGATTTTTAGAAGAATTTTTCTTGAATGTAGGGTATATGAGCGTGTGCCATTCCAGAGATTTACCTTTTTGTACAAGGCAAAAAGAATGCTAAAAGCGGCTGCAACTCTTTTACTTTTGGATGTATATACCATTTTGTGGATGTTCACCATTGTGGGTGGAGTAATAAAGAGCTATTCCTATATTCTTGTACCTTACATTGTGGCAGAAAACCCCGACATATCCCCAAATGAAGCTATAACTTTGTCCAGAAAAATGATGAAAGGTCATAAGTGGGAGAGATTTTTGTTACAGTTTTCCTTTATCGGATGGGATATTTTGGGTGTACTCACCCTTGGAATTCTTAATGTTTTCTATGTTAACCCATACAAAGAGTCTGTGTATTGTGAATATTATGTAAGGCTTAGGGAAGAGGCAAAAAGCAAGGGTATTGAAAATAGTTCCCTTTTAAATGACGACTATCTTTATAAAAAGGCTCCAAGAGAAGAAATTGACAAGGCTTATGGTGATATTATAGATTTGGTGAATCAGCCTGAGATTCAGCTAAAGAAGAGAAACAAGGTTATGCAGTTTATAGCTAATTTCTTTGGTGTTGTTCTTTCTTATGATGATTCGGAAAAACTATATACTCAGCAGTTGGAACGAAAAATTAAAATCAAAGAATATCGCTATGCCCTTGACGGAAGTATGTATCCGTCACGACTTTGTCCTGTCGGCGCAAAAGAGGGGAAAAAGAGGGTGGAACAGCTCCACTATCTCCGTCACTATTCTGTTACATCAATAATTCTTATGTTCTTTATCTTTTCGTTTATAGGATGGTTATGGGAGGTTTGCTTCCATCTTGTAACAGACGGTGAGTTCGTCAACCGAGGTGTTCTCCACGGGCCATGGCTACCAATATACGGTTCCGGCTGTCTTATGATACTGGTGCTTCTTAACAAACTGCGAAATCACCCTGTTGCAGAATTTTTCGCAGCCTTTACACTATGCGGTGTTGTTGAGTATTTTACAGCAGTTTTTCTGGAGATGAAGTTCGGCGAAAAGTGGTGGGACTACACAGGTTATTTCCTTAACATTGACGGCAAGGTTTGTGCCGAGGGACTTTTAATCTTTGGTCTTGGCGGTATGGTTGTTGTGTATTTCGTTGCACCTCTCCTTGACAATATAATAAGAAAACTACCGCTAAAGGTTGTAATCCCTATTTGCGTTGCCCTTGCCCTTATGTTTACTGCCGACCAGGTTTATTCCTCATATTACCCAAACAAGGGCGACGGAGTAACCAATTATGCAGAGGTTGATACAAATAGTAACACCGAAAAGCTGGCGCTGAATTATAAAGAAGAAATTTTTAGAACCTAATAAATAAGTGCTTAAAGTAAAAGGCAAATGACTTTATCGTCATTTGCCTTTTTAAGTGTGCATCAATATTTTTCTTTACGGTAGATTTCAAGAAGAATCATAAGCTCGTCTATTGTTTTTTCTATTTTGCTTCCGTTGTCTGTGTCCTTAACCCTGATTCTCTTGCACTCGGTTTCCACAAGGCTTGAATCTGAATCAATGTCTTTGTTTTCACTTAGTGCCTTAAAAATACTTTCAAAGGGATGGTGGGACTTTATCCTCATTCCGTGGGAATTGAAAATAAG
>JAXESA010000143.1:0-2595 GCA_034116205.1 Ruminococcus sp.
TTTAACCGCCTTATGCCCAACAAATTTTTGGAGGACAAAATAAGTGACGCAATTATTGCCGAGGACGAAATTTCTGACAAAGCCTCCCCTACACTTTCGGACATTCGCCGAAAGATAAGGACAGCCTCCTCCAAGGCAAGGGAGGTGCTTGACAAAATTGTCCATGGGTCAAGCTACTCAAAATATTTACAGGACAGGGTGATAACCCAAAGAGACGGACGATTTGTTGTTCCTGTAAAGGCTGAATGCAGAGGTAACATACCCGGACTTGTACACGACACCTCAGGTAGCGGACAGACTGTGTTTATTGAGCCTATGGGCGTTGTTCAGGCAAACAACGACATTCGTATGCTTAGAAACAAGGAACAGGAAGAAATCGAAAAAATTTTACTGGAGCTTTCAGGTATGGCAGGGGACTGTGCCGATTCGATAATCGGCAGTTACGAAAACCTTATTGACCTTAACATTGTATTTGCAAAAGGCAACCTTGCCTACAAAATGAAAGCATCAACACCGATTATAAATGACGAGGGCTATATCAATCTGAAAAAAGCACGACATCCCCTCATTGACAAGGACAAGGTTGTTCCTGTTGATATAACCTTAGGCAGAGAATACACCACACTTGTAATCACAGGTCCTAACACAGGGGGGAAAACCGTCTCCCTAAAGACCACAGGACTTCTTACCCTTATGGCTATGTCGGGAATTATGCTCCCCTGCGGTGACGAAAGCGAAATATCCGTTTTCAAAAAGATTTTAGTTGATATTGGTGACGAGCAAAGCATTGAGCAAAGCCTTTCCACATTCTCCGCCCATATGACGAACATCATTGGAATTATTGACCAAGCGTCAAGATATTCCCTTGTTCTCATTGACGAGCTTGGTGCAGGAACAGACCCTGTTGAGGGTGCAGCGCTTGCTGTTGCAATTCTGCAAAAGCTAAAGGCAAAGGGAGCAAAGATACAGTGCACCACCCACTATGCCGAGCTTAAGGAATTTGCAATTACCACCGAGGGTGTAGAAAACGGTTGCTGTGAATTTGATGTCAAAACTCTCAGGCCTACATACAAGCTGTTAATCGGTGTTCCCGGAAAGAGTAACGCATTTGCAATCAGCAAAAGGCTGGGACTTTCCGAGGAAGTCATTGACAACGCAAAACAGCTTGTAAGCAGTGAAAGCCGTCGTTTTGAGGACACAATACAACAACTTGAGGAACGCCGACAGGTGCTTGAAAGACGACTGAAAGAGGCAAATGACACAAAGGCATATGCAGGCAGACAGCGAGAAAAGGCAAACAGCATCATTGAAAAGGCAAAAAAAGATGCTGAAAAAGAGATAGAAAAGGCTCGTGAAGAGGCAGAGCGCATAAGCCGAAAAACAAAAGCCCAGGCACAGAGTATTCTTGACCGACTGGAGAATATGGAAAAACAGCAGAAAATGGATGCTGAAGAAAAGGCTAAACTGCGAAAGAGCATACAGCAGATGGAAACCCTTGCCGACCCTGTAACCAAAAAGAAGTCCGAAAAGTACACTCCTCCACGACCATTTAAGGTTGGGGACAGCGTGCTGATTTACGACATTGACAAAAATGCGGAAATACTCAGCATAGACGAAAGGGAGCAAACTGCCATACTTCAAGCCGGAATAATCAAAACAAAAGTTAAACTCTCAAATCTCCGTCTGAATAAGGAAAAGCCTAAGACAACTGTCCAAAGTTCAAGGCGAAGTGTTCCAAGTAAGATGGATATGAATCCGGCAACTGAGGTTGATGTTCGTGGACAAACTGCAATGGACGCAATTATGGAGGTTGACTCCGCTATTGACCAGGCTGTGCTTATGAATATGGGTCAGCTTACAATAATCCACGGTAAGGGAACAGGAGTTCTCCGTACAGAAATCCAAAAATTCCTACGCACCCACAAAAACATCAAGTCCTTCCGCTTGGGAACATACGGCGAGGGTGACGCAGGTGTTACAATTTGTGAGATAAAATAAAGCAAAATGTAACAATGATTACTGACAATCAAAAATTTCTATGATAAGTTTTTATACGCACAGTGGTGATGTCTGATTCTTTCTCTTTTTAAGACGGTCAGAGGTTGTAGCCACTGTGCTTTTCTTTTTTTACAATTACCTATGAAAACACTTTTAGGGACTATGGCATAAAAGTGTCATAGTCCTGTTCTTTTTTTGTTTTTCTTATTTTCGCAAATTTTTCGTTGTATTTCCGGAAAAATGTATTATAATGTAGTTATAAGGGGTAGTTTATCCTTTATGCTTTTAGGATTTTAAAAATTAAATAAGAAGGTGGAAAAATGAGTGCTGGAAAAATACTCATCGTAGATGACGACATTAACATTTGCGAACTGTTAAGACTTTATATTGAAAGAGAAGATTACTCTGTCGTTATTGCCAACGACGGAGAGCAGGCTGTTGAGCTTTTCAATCAAGAACAGCCGGATTTGGTTCTCCTTGACATTATGCTTCCAAAGATGGACGGCTGGCAGGTTTGCAAGGAAATTCGCAAAAACAGCAACCGACCAATAATTATGCTCACCGCAAAGGGCGAACTTTTTGACAAAATTTTAGGCT
>JAXESA010000144.1:0-2405 GCA_034116205.1 Ruminococcus sp.
TTATAGTACCGCATATATTTCAACTGCAACAGGACTTGCAAAATCTACAATTAGTATGTGGTTAAACGGTACTTATAACGGTAAGAATGACAAAGTTACCGATGCAATAAATAATTTTATTCAAAGGGAACGTGAACGTGCCGTAGAAAACGATTTGCCGTTCGTAAATATTTCTATCGTAAAATACATTTCCGAAATAGCTCGTTTATGCCATACGCAAGGTAAAATCGGAGTTTGTGTCGGTCGTGCCGGCTTGGGAAAAACCGTTGCCGTAAAAAAATACACTCAAGAATTCTTGGATTCAATATTAATAGAAAGTGATTCCGGCTATACGGCAAAATCTCTTTTAAAGGAAATACACAGAAGACTTGGACTTTCAGGTAAAGGCTCTGTCTATGATTTGATGGGCGAAGTTGTAAGAAAGTTAAATCAGTCAGGAAGATTATTAATCATTGACGAAGCTGAAAATCTTCCGTACCGAGCATTAGAAATTACTAGAAGAATTCACGATAAAACAGGCGTTGGTGTCCTGTTAATCGGAAGAGGTATTTTACTTGAAAACCTAAAAGGTTATAACAACCAATATGACCAACTGTATTCAAGAGTAAAATACACAAAAATAATTGATAGCTTGCTCATTCAGGATGTAATAAAAATCCTTGAAACCATTGAGCAAAATACCGAACTGGCTGAAACCTATCTTCAGTATTCAGGTGGTAATACAAGAAGATTGGAACATCTTATTTCTCACAGTATTAGCATTGCCAAATTCAACGGCAAAGCTGAGGTCGATAATGCTGTGATTAAACATACTTCTAAGTTATTGATGGTGTAGCGGAGGTTAAATTATGAGAAATAGATACTTCGGTAAGTTTTTATTCCGACCCGACTCTACCGCATTATATATTTTTTTAATCGCCCTTGCCATCTTTATCTTGGGAGTTCAAATCGGTATAAAACATGGTAGAGAACTTCAACTTGAGGATATAAAAATCGAATATGGCTACGACTTCTCAAATTAGAAAAATCCATACATTAAAAAATGCTCTTGGACTAGATGACGATTTATATCGTGAAATGCTTAAATCTTTTGATGTTCAGACTTCTAAAAATTTAACCTATACAGAAGCGATTATTTTTATTGAAATCTTGGAAGAAAAAGCTGTTGCTATAAACCGTTGGGAAAAACGCTTAAAAAAATATGAAACTTTACATCGTAGCGATAATATGGCAAGCGATGCACAACTTCGAATGATTGAAGGTATATGGCGTGAGATTTGTTATCACGACAATGACGAGTTTGCAAAAAAATCCCTTAGAAAGTTTTTAAAATCCAAGTTTAAAGTTGATGACGTTATGTTCCTAACTAAAGCCAAAGCCTGTAAGGTTATTCAGGCTCTACAGGCTATAAAAAAGAATTTAAAAATAAAGAAGAGTGCGGCCACACTTTGAGTAGTAGAAAAATAGAAGGAGAAAAAAATGAATTCAGAAAAAAATGACAATTCAAAAATGGTAAGCAAGCAATTCTTCGGGGAAATCGCCCCTGAAGAACCGAAAGAATGTGCAATTATGACACTAATTAACAACATGTCAGATAACCTTACGAACCAACTCTATGATGCAAAATTGAAGTTTGCTGATGCGACTCTGGATAAAGACAACTGGAGTATGGCAAAGGAAAGAGAAATTGCTTGCAAGGTAATTGAGGGACAAATCGCAATTCTTTCTAAATTGCGACAAGACTTTGAATCTATGCTTACTCCAATGCCAACAATGGCAATGGCAGGCTAACAGGTCGAAACGGTCGGCTAACAGTGCAAGCTGACCGTCTTGGAGTAAGGCTCCAACTGACGAGACCGTATAAATAACAAGAGGAGAGCTATGGAATTTAAGCCATGGATGGAAAATATTACAATTGAAGATATGCCAAACGATGACTTAAAATTCGTTGCACAATGTGCAGGGATTAAAACCGCTTTGACCTTAATTTTTTGTTTACCGGGATTGATAGTAAATATTCCAAAACACGCATTAAAAAAGATAAAAGAGCGTTACATTATAAAAGAATATGACGGCACAAAAATGACCTTAAATCGCTTAGTTATTGAATGCGAATTGTCTCAAAGACACGTTGAGGCAGTGATAAGAAAAGAATTAAGAAAAGCCAAAAAACCTCCACTCCCTAAATAGTCGAAATGTAAAATATTCATCACTTCTTTGCTCTAATGTTTGTTGATTTGCATTAGAGCTTTTTTTATAACTCTACATAAAAATATACTCTGTCTTCGTTATCTTCAACTTGTAATAAATCACAGCTGTAATTGCCTTCAATATCGATAACTTCAACATCCGCATCGGGATTGCATTTTTTTAATTGTTTAATTAACTCTTCGACTTTCATAATT
>JAXESA010000145.1:0-6030 GCA_034116205.1 Ruminococcus sp.
TGCCGAAAGCAAGCTGGTTAAGCTGGATATTATGCTTAACGGTGAGGTGATTGATGCACTTTCCTTTATTATCCACGCCGACAAAGCCTACGGAAGAGCAAGAAAAATGGCGGAAAAGCTAAAGGAGAAAATTCCAAGACAGCTGTTTGAAGTGCCAATCCAAGCCTGTATCGGCGGAAAAATCATTGCAAGAGAAACCGTCAAGGCTATGCGCAAGGATGTTCTTGCCAAGTGCTACGGTGGTGACATCACCCGAAAGAAAAAGCTCCTTGAAAAGCAAAAAGAGGGTAAAAAGCGTATGCGCCAGTTAGGTTCTGTGGAAGTACCCCAAGAGGCATTTATGGCTGTGCTAAAGCGGGACAGTGAGTGATTTAAAAAAGATTTTTAGTAAAGACACCCCCTAATGCAGTTTTGCATTAGGGGGTTAGCTGTTATTAATCACTTTTTATTCTCTTGTGATGCAAGTTGAATATTTTTCTCGATTCTTTTTCTGCCGTCATTGACATAGCTTTCCACCTGGTCGTAGTATTTGTTGTAGTAATGCTCGTAGGTATCTACAATGGTGGTTTTGTACCTTGTGGTAAGGAGTGTTCCACCTATAAACAGTACAACTGCAACAGCAAGTATAAGTGTGATGATAAACACCTGCTTTGCCCTAAATTTCCCTTTCATATAATCACGACCTTTTGATTATTATACACAAAAGGAATGCTTTTTTGCAAGGAAAAAGGAGGATTTCCCGAGAAATCCTCCTAAAAATAAACTATAAGTAATGAATTACTTGTTTACGCTTTCGTAAACTGCAACTGCACATGCAACTGTTGCGCCTACCATTGGGTTGTTACCCATACCGATAAGACCCATCATCTCAACATGAGCAGGAACAGAAGAAGAACCTGCAAACTGAGCGTCACCGTGCATTCTGCCCATTGAGTCTGTAAGACCGTAGGAAGCAGGACCTGCGCCCATATTGTCTGGGTGAAGTGTACGACCTGTACCACCGCCGGATGCAACGGAGAAGTACTGAACGCCGTTTTCGATAGCCCACTTCTTGTATGTACCTGCAACAAGGTGCTGGAAACGAGTTGGGTTAGTTGAGTTACCTGTGATTGAAACACCAACATTTTCTTTCTGCATAATTGCAACGCCCTCACGAACATCGTTAGCACCGTAGCAACGAACTGCTGATCTTTCACCGTCGGAGAATTTAACCTCACGAACAACCTTAAGCTCGCTTGTGAAGAAATCAAAGTCAGTTTCTACATATGTAAAACCATTGATTCTTGAAATGATGTAAGCTGCGTCCTTACCAAGACCGTTAAGGATAACTCTGAGAGGTTCCTTTCTTGCCTTGTTAGCGTTTCTTGCAATACCGATAGCACCCTCAGCAGCTGCAAAGGATTCGTGACCTGCAAGGAATGCAAAGCACTTTGTTTCGTCCCTAAGGAGCATTGCGCCAAGGTTACCGTGGCCAAGACCAACATTTCTCTGCTCAGCAACAGAACCGGGGATTGTAAATGCTTCAAGACCAACACCGATAGCTTCTGCAGCGTCAGCTGCGGACTTTACGCCCTTTTTGATTGCGATTGCACAGCCAAGTGTGTAAGCCCAGCTTGCGTTTTCAAATGCGATTGGCTGAACACCCTTTACGATTTCGTCCGGGTCAAAGCCGTTGTCTAAACAAATCTGTCTTGCCTCTTCGAGAGATGCAATACCGTATTCGGCAAGGCACTTCTCAATCTTTGGCATTCTTCTTTCTTTACTTTCAAATGTAACTGCCATAATTAAAGCTCCTCCTTACCGATTATTCTTCTCTTGGGTCAATGTACTTAGCAGCGCCGTCAAAGCGACCGTACTGACCGATGTTGTTTTTATAAGCTTCATCAGGTGAAACACCGTGGCGGATATCTTCCATCATCTTGCCCAGCTTTACAAACTGGTAACCGATAACTTCGTCATTTTCGTCAAGAGCAGTCTTAAGAACATAGCCCTCTGCCATTTCCATAAAACGAACGCCCTTTTCCTTTGTGGAGAACATTGTACCAACCTGTGAGCGAAGTCCCTTACCAAGGTCCTCAAGACCAGCTCCAACAGGAAGTCCGTCCTCGGAGAAAGCTGTCTGTGAACGGCCGTAAACAAGCTGTTCAAAGATGTTCTTCATAGCTGTGTTAATTGCGTCACAAACAAGGTCTGTGTTCAAACATTCCAAAAGTGTCTTGCCGGGAAGAATCTCGGCAGCCATAGCTGCGGAGTGAGTCATACCGGAGCAACCGATTGTTTCAACAAGAGCCTCTTCAACAATACCGTCTTTTACATTAAGTGATAGTTTGCAGGCACCCTGCTGAGGAGCACACCAACCAATACCATGTGAAAAACCAGAAATGTCTTTGATTTCATAAGCCTTAACCCATTTACCCTCTTCAGGAATAGGTGCAGGACCGTGCTTTGGTCCCTTTGTTACAGTACACATATTCATTACTTCGTTTGAATAGTTCATTGTACTTAACTCCTTTCTTTGATTTGTTTGAGATTTTTCTCATACAAGGTCATTATAAATCTTTTTCCCTTTTTTATCAAGCATTTTTCGCCATTATACCTGTTTTTTTTGACGGTTTAACAAAACCTTAATGCAAAATTATAGCTTTTGTACATTTTATCACCCTTTTTTAGGGGCAAAAGCAAAAATTCCCCCTATAATCCGGAATTACGGACTTTTAAGGGGGATTTTGTACTAAACTGATATGAAAATATTTTCATCATTATAGGCATAAATATTAGGGCGTTAAGAAACACCGAAATTTTTTAAACATTATTCCAGCTGGTCACGAAACTTGTTTTGAATTATCTTTTCGCATATTTCTGCCATTTCCTCAGGTGTTTCCTTCATACCGGAGCCTAACCATGCTTCAATCATACCCATATAGCCGTACACAACAAAGGAAAAGTACAGTTCCGTAAGATGTGTTTCACCGAATCTGTTTGTAAATTTGTCGTGTAAAAATGTAAGGAGTTTTTTGATAAAGCCGATTTCTCCTCTGTCGGACAGCATAACGGAGCAAAATTCGCTGTTTTCCTGCACGAAAGAGAAGATGTTTTTAAACAGGCTTTCGCTTAATGCCTCCTCGTTTTTTGCTGACAGCTCAATGTATTCGTTGAGAGCATTAAACATTTCGTTCTCAATCTGCTCCAGCATATCAAACACATCGGCATAGTGAAGATAAAATGTTCCCCTGTTTATGTCTGCCCTGTCGCACAGCTCCTTCACAGTAATGTGTTTAACGCTTTTTTCTTTCATCAAAGAAAGCAGAGCGTTTTTTAGAACCGCCCTTGTTTTCCTGATTCTTCTGTCCTGTGTAATCATAAATTTTTACCTTTCTAAACATAAAATGTACAACTTGTTGATTAATATTCTCATCGTTGTAAATTGTTTATTGTGTTTTATTTTATTCTTAGTATAATAGAAAATGTTCAAGAAATCAACACTATGTTAAATATTTTTGAGGTGATATTTATGAGCGAAAAGAAGAGGACTTTTGTACTCAAGGTTTTGCCTATTGTAGCACTATGTGTTGTTATGCTTATCCCATCAATATATGCCTGTATATTCTTGGGGTCAATGTGGGACCCATACGGTAATATTGGGGATTTGCCCGTTGCTGTGGTAAATCACGACAAAGAGGTACAGTATAACGGCAAAAAGCTTTCAATCGGCAGTGACCTTGTGGATAAACTAAGGGATAACGATTCACTGAAATTTAACTTTGTAAGTGATAAGGTAGCAAATGAGGGCATTGAAAACGGTACCTACTATATGGTTATTGACATACCAAAAGATTTTTCAGAGAATGCCACAACCCTTATGACAGATAATCCAAAGAAGTTGAATTTAAAGTATTCCACCAACCCGGGCAAAAACTACATAGCTTCAAAGATGAGCTCAACTGCCCTTGAAAAAATTAAGGAAGAGATAGAAAATACAGTTACAGAGACCTACACCCAGACGGTTTTTGACAGCATTGGGGACACAGCCGGCAAACTGTATGATGCAGTTGACGGTGCAGGGGAGATTAACAACGGAGTTGCAAAGCTAAAAAAGGGCAATGGGGAGTTGACCACTAACTTAAAAACCCTGTCCGACAGCACAGTAACCTTTAATGACGGTGCAAAATCTCTTGATAGTGGAATTGTTACCTATACACAGGGTGTGTGTGATGTCAACACAGGTGCAAACAAACTAAACAGCGGAATAAACACCCTAAAGGGAAAAGTACCGGCATTGTCAAATGGTATAACTGCATTGGCTGACGGTGGAGATAGCCTGAGAAAAGGTCTTGTAACCTACACAAATGGTGTTTCACAGGTTAACACAGGTGCAAAAACTCTTAACAAAAATTCATCCGCCCTTGTTAACGGAGGAAAATCCCTTTATACGGGAAGTAACACCCTTTTGACAGGGATTACATCCTATACCGACGGTGTAAAAAGTGCTAACGAAGGTGCAAAAACACTTGACGAAAGCTCATCATCACTTAATTCGGGGATTACAGAGCTAACCACAGGTGCAAAAACATTAAGCACAGGAATTGACACCTACACATCAGGTGTGAAAAGTGCAAATGATGGGGCGAAAACACTCACTTCTAATTCTGAAAAAATAAGAACAGGAGCAAACAATCTTGAGTCAGCCTCATCGGAATTAAGCACAGGCACATCAAACCTAAAGACAGGACTATCCCAAATTTCCAACAGTCTTAATTCCTCTGTAACAGCGGAAAACGAAGAAAAGCTAAAGACACTAACAGGCGGTTTAGAAAGCCTGAACACAGGAATTACCACCCTTGAAAAGGGTTTAGAGTCCGGGGGAAGCTCCTCCCTTGAAAGCGACTTAGAAAAAACAGGAGAGAATTTAACATCCCTTGGTAGTGACCTTGCAGGTGCAGGAGAACAACTATCTATACTAAATAATCAAATTGCAACTATACAAAATGCAGATTGGTTTAAAAGCCTTGATTCATCTGTTCAAAATGAAATACTTTCAGGTATTGGCGAGCCGGTAAAGGAAATTGGTAATAGTCTTAATTCGGCAAAGACAAATTTGGCAAATGCCTCAACGAACTTAAGTAATGGAGGAAAATCTGCCAAGGAAACGGCAAAATCATTTGAAACGGTAAAGGAAAGCGTAAAAACTATCAGCAGTAATTCAAAGATTTTACTTCCAACAGCAAGTGAACAGATTACTAACCTGTACGGTGGAATATCCAATGTAAAGAACGCTTTTGACACTAAACTTCTGCCCGGTGCTGAACAGCTTGACACAGGTGCAACAAAGCTATGTAGCGGAACAAGTGATTTCAAGACAGGAATTATGGAATACTCAAATGGAGTTGACTTCCTTGCTAATGGAATAAGCACCCTTGACAGCAACAGCAGTACCTTACAGCAGGGCGGAAAAAATCTGAAGTCGGGAGCTGAGACCCTTGGCGGAGGATTGAGTCAATACACAGGGGGAGTTGCAACCCTTGCACAGGGAACAGCAACCCTTAATGATAACAGCGAAAGTTTGAAAAGCGGTGCAAAAAGCCTAAAGGACGGTTCTGCTACATTGAGTAAGGGTGTGAAAAGTTATACAGACGGTGTTTCCTCTTTGGAAAAGGGAAGTGGCAAACTGACAGACAACAACGAAAAGTTAATCGGCGGAGCAGTTCAGTTGTCAAAGGGCGCAAACAAACTGAAATCAAATGTTCCAACCCTGACAACAGGTATAAATCAGCTTTTTGCAGGCTCAACCGAACTATCAAATGGTACTGAAAAACTTGCAAATAACTCGGCTTTATTAACTGACGGAAGTAAAAAGCTAACCGACGGGGCAACACAAATTTCTGACGGTGCAGGCAAGCTGTATGACGGCTCTGTTCAAGTGGGAGAAGGTCTTGGTACTCTTAACACAGGTGTTAAAACACTAAAAACAGGGCTAAAAGAGGGTGCATATACCGCAAAGGAAACCACACTTTCCAAGGATTCAAAGGAGAT
>JAXESA010000146.1:0-7735 GCA_034116205.1 Ruminococcus sp.
AAGTAAATACACAGAAAAATGCCCTAAAGATGCCCCAATTATAAAACATTAACCCCCAAGAAACAGCAATATAATCGCATTTCTTGGGGGTATCTTATTTATAATGTATTATTCCCACTCGATAGTTCCGGGGGGTTTTGATGTTATGTCATAGACTACTCTGTTGACATGCTGGACCTCGTTTACAATCCTGTTGGAAACTCTGGCGAGGACATCATATGGTATTCTGGCAAAGTCGGCTGTCATAAAGTCATCTGTTGTAACAGCTCTTATGGCTATTAGGTGGTCGTAGGTTCTGTGGTCACCCATAACTCCTACTGTTCTTACATTTGGCAGAACGCAGAAAAACTGGCTTAAATCACCGGAAATTCCGCTTTTTTTGATTTCATCACGGAATACATAGTCTGCTTCCTGCAAAACCTTAATCTTTTCTTCTGTGATTTCGCCTATAATTCTAACTCCAAGTCCGGGACCCGGGAAAGGCTGTCTCCAAACAAGCTCCTTTGGAATACCCAGCTTTTCGCCAACAATACGAACTTCATCCTTAAACAACTCGTTAAGAGGCTCAATAACACCGTCAAACTTAATATCGTCAGGCATTTTAACCTTGTTGTGATGTGTTTTAATGGTGTCGGCATTACCCTTTCCGCTTTCTATACAATCAGGGTAAATTGTGCCTTGTGCAAAAAATCCGCCTTCGGCTTCTTCCTTAATTTTTGCCCAAAATACCTTGTAAAATTCACTTCCGATTATTTTACGCTTTTGTTCAGGGTCAACAATTCCTTTTAGCTTTGAGATAAACTCTTCACCGCAATTAACACGGACAAATTTCATATCAAACAGTTTTGTAAAGGTTTCTTCTACAAAGTCACCCTCATTCTTACGCATAAGACCTTGGTCAACAAACACACAGGTGAGCTGATTACCTACAGCCTTACTTAGGAGTGCGGCTGCAACAGAGCTGTCAACTCCGCCGGAAAGTCCTAAAACAACCTTTTTGTCACCGATAATTTCTCTTAAACTCTTTACTGTATCTTCAATAAAGCTGTCCATCTGCCACTCACCTGTGCAATGGCATACTTCATACAAAAAGTTTTTGAGTATGGTTTTACCATATTCGGAATGAGTAACTTCCGGGTGGAACTGTACTGCGTAAATGTCTTTCTCAACATTTTCCATTGCTGCACAAGGGCAGTCGTCGGAGAATGCTGTAACTTCAAAGCCCTTTGGTGCTTCGCTGATGTAATCGGTATGGCTCATCCAAACAATATTTTCTGTCGGTACATCCTTAAACAGCTTGCTTTCAGGCTTTTTTACATTAATTTTAATCTTACCATATTCACTTTTTTCGGCATTTTCAACCTTACCGTCACACATATATGTGATTAACTGACATCCGTAGCAAATACCCAAAACAGGAATACCAAGGTCCAAAATTTCCTTGCTATAATGAGGTGAACTCATATCATAAACAGAGTTAGGTCCGCCTGTAAATATGATTCCCTTATAATTTTCCTTTTTAATTTCCTCAATATCTACGGTATATTGCTTAATCTCTGCATATACATTATGATCACGAACACGCCTTGCTATTAGCTGATTGTACTGTCCGCCAAAGTCAAGGACAAGTATTTTTTCATTAATATTGACCATTTTTCACCTCGAAAATTATCTGTAAATAATATCATCTCTTGCAGGACCGTTAGAAACGATAGTGATAGGTACACCTATCTCCTTTTCTGCAAATTCAATATATTTACGGCAGTTTTCAGGAAGATCCTCATACTTCTTGATTCCGCCAATGTCGCATTTCCAGCCCTTTAACTTTTTAAGGACAGGCTTACATCTCTTAAGCTTGGTTGTTGATGGGAAGTAGTCGATAACCTCACCATCAAGCTCATATCCAACACAAACAGGAATTTCGTCTAAATATCCAAGAACATCAAGAACGGTAAAAGCAATTTGTGTTGCACCCTGAACACGACAACCATAACGAGTGGCAACAAGGTCAAGCCAACCCATTCTTCTTGGTCTTCCTGTTGTTGCACCAAATTCACCGCCGTCTCCGCCTCTCTTACGGAGTTCGTCAGCCTCGTCACCAAAGATTTCTGAAACAAATTCACCTGCACCAACTGCACTTGAATATGCCTTTACAACTGTGACGATGTCCTTAATCTCATATGGAGGAATACCACCTGCACCAACAGCACCGTAACCGGCAATAGTATTACTGGAGGTAACCATTGGATAAATACCAAAGTCAGTATCCTTAAGTGAGCCAAGCTGACCCTCAAGGAGTATATTTTTGCCCTCTTTGCAAGCGTCGTGGAGGAATGTAAATGTATCTGCAACATATGGAGCTAGTGCATCTCTGTATTCCATAAGCTTATCAAAAACTTCTTCAACAGTGATAGGCTCTTTGTTGTACAGATTTTTAAGAGTTGCATTCTTCACTTCAAGAGTTCTTGCTATCTTTTCCTTAAGATAATCAATATCATCGTAAAGTTCGTTTATCTGAAAACCGATTTTGCTGTATTTATCTGAGTAGAAAGGTGCAATACCACTCTTTGTTGAGCCAAAGGAGTTCTTGCCAAGTCTTTCTTCTTCGTAGCAATCAAAAGCAACATGGTACGGCATAACAATCTGTGCTCTGTCGGAAATCAAAATCTTTGGTTCGGGAACGCCCCTGTCCTTAAGTTCTTTCATTTCCTTTACAAAGTTTTCAACTGAAAATGCAACACCGTTGCCAATCACATTTGTAACATTGCTGTTAAAAACACCGGATGGTAGCTGATGAAGAGCAAATTTTCCGTAATCGTTTACTATGGTGTGACCTGCATTAGCTCCACCCTGAAAACGGATAACTACATCGCTGTTCTGTGCAAGAACATCTGTAATTTTACCCTTACCTTCATCGCCCCAGTTAGCGCCTACAATAGCTTTAACCATTTATGTAACATCCTTTCAAAATGTTTATTCAAAGTTATACAGTAATTTCTGCCTTTTCGTCCTGAATATCGTTGTATGGAGCAATGGCAGGTTCTACAACTTCTTTTAAGAAATCAGTTGTTTGTTCAGGAGCACGACCTACATATTTTGCAGGGTCGAGAATTGCCTCAAGCTCATCAAGAGTAACACCAAAAGCAGGGTCATTTGCAATTCTTTCTAAGAGGTCGTTTTCTCCTCCCTCTTCCTTGACAACACGGGATGCCGCCATAGAATGAGTTCTGATTTTTTCGTGAAGTTCCTGACGGTCGCCGCCACGCTTAACAGCGTCCATCATAATATTTTCAGTTGCCATAAATGGCAGTTCTTTTCTCAGTCTTTGCTCAATAACCTTTGGATAAACCACAAGGCCATCGGCAACATTTGCGTAAAGGTTAAGAATACCGTCAATAGCCAAAAATGCCTCAGGAACACTAAGACGCTTGTTTGCGGAATCGTCAAGTGTTCTCTCAAACCACTGTGTGGCAGTTGTGAAAGCACCGTTGAGAACATCAACCATAACATATCTTGAAAGAGAACCGATTCTTTCGGAACGCATTGGATTTCTCTTGTAAGCCATAGCGGAGGAGCCGATTTGATTCTTTTCAAAAGGCTCTTCAATCTCCTTAAGATGCTGTAAAAGTCTTATATCGTTGGAGAACTTTGCGGCACTTTGTGCAATGCCGGAAAGAACATTGAGAACCTGTGTATCAAGCTTTCTGGAATATGTTTGACCTGAAACTGCAAAACAGGAATCATAACCCATCTTCTTTGCAATTTTTTTGTCAATTTCCTTACACTTTTCATGGTCTCCCTCAAAGAGTTCAAGGAAGCTTGCCTGTGTACCGGTTGTACCCTTACAGCCTAAAAGTTTAGCTTTGCTTAGCTGGTATTCAACATCTTCTAAGTCCATAAGAAGTTCCTGAATCCACAGGGTTGCCCTTTTGCCCACAGTAGTAGGCTGTGCCGGTTGAAAATGTGTAAATGCAAGAGTTGGTAGATTCTTGTACTTATCTGCAAAGGCAGAAAGCTCACGAATAACTGTAACAAGCTTGTTTCTCACAAGCTTAAGTCCCTCTGTCATAATAATAACATCTGTGTTGTCCCCAACATAACAGGAGGTTGCACCAAGGTGAATAATACCCTTTGCCTTTGGACACTGCTGACCGTAAGCATAAACATGGCTCATCACATCGTGACGGACAAGTTTTTCCCTCTCTTCAGCCACTTCATAGTTTATGTCGTCAGCATGTGCTTTCAGCTCGTCAATCTGCTCCTGTGTAACAGGAAGACCAAGCTCCATTTCACTTTCGGCAAGTGCAATCCACAGCTTTCGCCATGTGCGAAACTTCATATCCGGGCTAAAAATATATTTCATTTCTTTACTTGCATATCTTGAAGATAACGGTGATTCGTAACAATCCTTACTCATTGTTCTACCCCTTTATTTTTGATTTCTTAAAATTCATACCGCCACGCTCTTTACCCTCGAGGTGTTCCCTTGTAATGTTTGCGGGATAATTACCTGTAAAGCATCCGTCACAGAAATTCACCTCATCGGAGAATGTAAGCTCCTTTAGATGCTCAGCAGGAAGATACCCAAAGGAATCTGCTCCGCTTATCTCTCTAATCTCCTCAATGGTATGATTACAAGCTATAAGCTCTCCTCTTGACGGAATATCTGTTCCATAGTAGCAAGGCCACAGGAACGGAGGTGAAGAAATCCTCATATGGACCTCCTTTGCTCCGGCTTCCCTAAGCATTGTAACAATCCTGTCAACGGTAGTACCTCTTACAACAGAATCATCAATTACAACAACCCTTTTGCCCTTGATCGAACTTAAAGGATTAAGTTTTATCTTAACGCTCTTCATTCTTTCGCCCTGGGTTGGCTTAATGAAGGTTCTGCCAATATAATTGTTTTTTACAATTCCCTTTTCATATGGGATACCGGACTCTTCACTGTATCCTATTGCGGCGTCAATTCCCGACTCGGGAACACCAATAACAAGGTCAGCGTCAACAGGATGGCATCTTGCCAGAATTCTACCGGCTTCTTTACGGGATTCATAAACAGAAACACCATCAATGTTGCTGTCACTTCTTGCAAAGTAAATGTATTCAAAAATACAAATTGACTTTTTCTTTTTACAGTGCGTCTTGTCACTTCGCATTCCATTTTGATCTACAATAACAATTTCACCAGGTTCAACATCTCGGATAAACTCCGCACCACAGGCATCCAATGCACAGGATTCACTTGCAAAGCAATATGAATCTCCAACCTTGCCGATACAAAGAGGTCTGAATCCATTTGGGTCACGAGCGGCAATTAGCTTTTGGGGACTCATTACAAGAAGGCAATATGCACCCTCAATGGTATTCATAGCATTTCGCACAGCTTCTTCAACAGAATGAACCTTTGTTCTTTCCCTTGCAATAACATAGGCTATTGCCTCGGAGTCAATAGTTGTTTGGAAAATAGCTCCTCTACGCTCCAAACGGCGCTTTATTTCAGCGGCATTAGTTAAATTACCGTTATGGGCAATGGAAAGGGTACCCTTTTTATAACGCATAACAAGCGGCTGTGAGTTTTCACGCACAGAGCCGCCTGCAGTTGAATAACGAACATGGCTAACAGCAATTTGTCCGTCAAGTTTATCAAGAATTTTGTTGTTGAAAACCTCGGTAACTAATCCCATATCTTTGTGGTAATCAATAACGCCACAGTCACTTACAGCTATGCCACAGCTTTCCTGCCCACGATGTTGTAGAGCAAGAAGACCATTGTAGCAAGCATAAGCAGGCTTTATTGCGTCATTACCATAAATTCCAAAGACACCACATTCCTCGTGAAGTCCTTCTTTAGAAAAGTTATCAAAATTAAAATTCAACGATGTCACCATCCAAAATATTTTTATTCGGCAAGACCGATTCTCTTCATCATCTCGGCATATGCCTCTTCAACACCGCCCATATCACGACGGAAACGGTCCTTGTCCAGCTTTTCGTGGGTATCTAAATCCCAGAAACGACATGTGTCAGGAGAAATCTCATCAGCGAGAACAATTTCGCCGTGGAAACGACCAAATTCAAGCTTGAAGTCAACAAGCTCAACATTACATTCCTTGAAGAATTCAATCATAAGTTGATTAATCTTTAAGGTCATTTCAGAAATCTTGTCAATCTCTTCCTGTGTTGCAAGGCCGAGAGCAAGAATATGATAGTTATTTACAAGCGGGTCATCAAGTGGGTCACACTTGTAGTCAAATTCCAAAATAGGAGAAGCAAGGTCAGAACCCTCTGGAACACCATACTTTTTAGAGAAAGAACCTGCTGCTCTGTTTCTTACAATAACCTCAAGAGGTACAATGTCAACCTTTTTAACAACAGCATCTCTGTCATTTAGTTCTTCAACAAAATGAGTTTTAACTCCATTTTTTTCAAGCATCTTGAACATAAAGTTGCTCATTCTATTGTTAACAACACCCTTGCCAACGATAGTTCCTTTTTTCTTGCCGTTAAAAGCAGTTGCGTCATCCTTGTATGATACAATGCACAAATCAGGGTCATCAGTTGCAAAAACCTTTTTTGCCTTACCCTCATAAAGCTGTTCTTTTCTTTCCATTATTTATTCCTCCTATTTCATTACAAACATATTGTGTCCTGTGATAAACACATAAACACAAAAACACGCTATTATTATATAATAAATTTTGAATATAATCAACATAAAACAACACAAAACTTTATTTTTATCTATATGTAAAAAAATACAGTTTTGTATATTAAAAAACTATGCTATATTGTACTAATATCCGACAGTAATAGATAAATTATTTGCAGATATTTGTAATTCATATTTAGTATTATAATTCCCTATTAAATTTTTGATTTTTATTTCAAAAATTATCAAATTTTTTCTTGCATTTTCAAGTCAGGTGTAGTATAATATCAAAAGTAAATTTGCCGGTGTGTCGGAATTGGCAGACGAGACAGACTCAAAATCTGTTGTCAGCAATGGCGTGTGGGTTCGAGTCCCACCACCGGCACCAAATATTGAAAGGAGCTTGTCATGAAGCACAGACATGTTGTTGATCTGGAGGATTTGACATTTGCACAGTTACAGCAAACCGTTGAACTGGCTGGTAAGATTAAAGCAAATCCGGAGAATTACAGTCATGTTTGTGACGGTAAAATCATGGCAACTCTTTTTTATGAGCCATCAACTCGCACACAGATGTCTTTTCAGACAGCAATGATGCGGCTTGGTGGCAAAATTATAGGTTTTGATAATCCTCAAAATTCATCTGTTGCCAAGGGAGAAAGCCTTAAGGATACAATCACAGTTATGAGTGGCTATGCTGACATTATTGCAATGCGTAACCCTGTTGAAGGCTCTGCAAAGGCGGCTTCTCTTTACAGTGATGTACCTGTGATAAATGCCGGTGACGGTGGACACCTCCACCCTACCCAAACCCTTACCGATGTGGTTACTCTCTCCAACGAAAAGGGTAGGCTTAATCACCTTAAAATCGGTCTTTGCGGTGACCTAAAAAATGGCAGAACAGTTCATTCCCTGATTAAAACAATGTGTCACTTTGAGGGCAATTCTTTTGTTTTAATTTCCACAAAAGAATTAAGAGTTCCCGACTACATCAAGGAAATTATGAACAACTCCGGTTGTCCATTTGAAGAGGTTGAAAATTTACAGGATAATATTTTTGACCTTGATGTTCTCTATATGACA
>JAXESA010000147.1:0-2977 GCA_034116205.1 Ruminococcus sp.
TTACAAAGACGGTAATGAAATTTGCCCGTATAAAGATAATAAAACCGCAGTACTCAACAAAGGTTATGCCTATATCGAAGGAAAGACTATTTACTATACTGATTTTGGGAAAGAAAAACCACAAAAATATTACAAAGCAGACGAAAATATCAACTATCTTTTTGGAAACGGTGAGAAAATCTATTATTTTACAAATAACGGTGCCTACACAATAAATACAAGCGAACTTAACACTATACAACAAAGCAGTAAATCAACTGTTCCAACGAAGAATACAACAAAAAGTGTTGAGTATAAAATAACAAGCAGCACCTACACTGTCGGTGAAAAGTACATTACAAATGTACCACCAAAAACAACAATAAACACATTTAAAAACAGTATGAGCTTTGCAGGATACGAAATCAGTTTTGCTATTAATGGAAGTGTTAAAAACAGTGGTTATGTTTCAACAAATATGGATGTGATTTTTTCTAAGGATGGAACTAAAATCAGAAAAAAGATTATAGTTACAGGAGATATCACATGTGATGGAAATGTAAACTCTAAAGACACTAGCCTTTTGATGAAATATTTTCTCGGCACTTCTTCCCTAAACCAAATTTGTAGGAAAGCCGGAGATGTAACAGGCAACGGAATACTCAGCAACTCAGACCTTGTGGCGATTGCTCAGATGAGATTGTAAATATACAAAAAATAGATTGATTTTCAACTTTACATAATAAAAGCATTATAAATAATATTTAAAACAGCCAGCGAGAATTTTGAGATTTCGCTGGCTGGTTTATGTAATTGATTTTTACCAAATATTTTTCTAAAGAATTGAAGGACTTAGTAAGCAATCAATGGTATTAAATTACTTTAAATAATCAGAATACAAGGATTTAACGAACAATCAAGTTTTGATAAATAGGCAAGGATATTCTCTGTAGATGTTGCAATACATCCCTGTGTTGGAACATAACCAACATGCATAAAAATCGCAGAACCTTTATTATACTCTGCAGGCATATTATAATTGATTACAAATCCATATGCATAGCTATCAGCATAATCAATCATATGCTCACAAGAACTCCAATCTTGATTTTCTGTTCCTTCAACTCTTTGATTATAAAAAGCAGAATTCGGATCATCAATCCAATTTGTATTTTGTGTTATCTGAAAAGTATTAAGTTTTGTCTGGGGAGCATCATATATGTAGAAAGCTTCTCCAATAGGATAAAACCCTTTTGGCGTACCTGAAATCTGTTCTGACATTTCTAATACTGTACCTTCTGTACCAACAAATCCGCTGAAACTTAAATTTTCATCCTTACTCCACTGATATTCATTACATTCATAAAACATAATATCCGCTGAAGTGCCATTAGAATTAACAACAACCAACTGGGAACAATTAGATTTTAAAAGTGTTGATGTAGAAATACCTCCGTTATCCAAAAGAACCATCATATCTTCAGGGAACGTAGCCATAAGTGTCGGTTGTGTTTCCGAGATTGTTGTTTCACTGTTTTTCACAAGTTCAGTTGTTTCTGCTATTGTGGTAGAATGTGTTTTTGTTCTTTGCGTTGGGGTAGTTGATTCTGTTGTTGTAATTTCGTCAGGTGTTGACTTAACCGTATTATTGCCATTATTACTTAGTAAATATATAGCAACATCAGTGATAAGTACTATTACAATTATACATATGGCAACAGCAATCATAATTTTAATTTTTTTATTATTATTTTTGTGATTTTTTATGTGAATCCCGTGTTTTGTCATACCATTATCCTTTAATTTCTATAACAGGGTTTTTGCTATAATCAAGCTTGCTTAAAAGGGTATTCATATTAGATGCGGAAATATCAATACAGCCATATGTTGGTCGAATGGGACCGTTGCAACCACAAATAGTAATGGCAGAACCATATCTTGCATCACCCGTTGTATAACCATCACCATTATGCTCTATAAATATCATATGGTTATATTGTCCATTCAGTATTTCCTCACCAATTGGCTCTGAAACAGCAGATATGTATCTATCATCAAATATTTGATTATAGTATCTTGAATTTGTTTCACTAACAATAATTGTGTGAATATCAACATTGTATGTATTAACATTTTCTCCGGTGTAGCTATTCGTAAAGACAAATCCTAATTTGAAAGTACCCTCCGGTGTTACACTGGTGTGTTCATTACTCTGACCTATACCTTCTGAACCTGTTGTACAACTACACTCAAAAATATCTCTGAATTTACCGTTTTTCCATTCCTTGAGAACAAAGCTTCCATCAGATTTTACCACGATTTTCTGACTGTAATCAAACGGACAAATATCTTCACCCTTCGATATAGTCAGTGTAACATTTGAATTAGCGGTCACCTCCGCCCCTGCAGGTGGATACTGACTAATAACATAGTTTGTGTCTATATTTTCATCAAAAACCTTTTTGATTTTTACATTAAGACCAAGTCCTTCAAGCTCTGACTTGGCAACACTAATACTACTGTAGGCATAATCCTTCATAACAATAGTTTGCAGTTCTGTGGTAGTTGCAATAGTTGTTGTAGATTCTGTTGCTGTGGTTTCAGTAGTAGCTTGTTCTTTATAATTGTCATCATTCTTATCAAGAGAAAATATAACAAACATTACAGAACCTAAAGCAACCATAACACAAACCGTAATTACAATTGTGAGAATAATAGGCAACTTATTACTTTTTTTCTGCGGAATAAATGTTGTTTGTGGCATGGTGTTTGGATAAGTATCCGGTGATGATGTCACCCTGCCCATATAGGTATTATTATTCTTTTGTGTTTCAGTAGTACATTCATCAGCAATCTGGGTTTTATAGGCATCGTCTGCCATTTGAGTTTTGTATATATAGTTTTGTGCTGTATTGTTATTCTCATGGGCAAAAACAACACTCTGCTTGTTAAGTGCCTTGGATGTAATTTCCAAAAGTTCGGTCATATTCTGACAACG
>JAXESA010000148.1:0-5853 GCA_034116205.1 Ruminococcus sp.
CTCCAGCAGATTATGCGTTACATCGGAATTTCCGACTGCCGTATGCAGGAGGGTTCAATGAGATGTGATGTCAACATCTCCGTTCGCCCCGAAGGTAGTGACAAATTAGGCACAAGAACAGAGATTAAAAATATGAACTCCATCACCTTTATCACAAAGGCTATGGAATACGAATTTGAACGACAGGTTGACCTGATTGAAAACGGTGAAAAGGTTGTTCAGGAAACACTTAGGTATGACGACGCAACCAACACCACTTCTTCAATGAGAAGTAAGGAGGACGCCCACGACTACCGCTATTTCCGTGACCCTGACCTTGTTACAATCAAGGTTACAGACGAGGAAATTGAGGAAATCAAGGCAAAGCTCCCCGAGCTACCTCATATTAAAAAGCAGAGATATGTTGATGAGTTTGGTGTTCCGGAAAGTGACGCAGGACTTCTTACAAAATACAGAAATATTTCCGAGTATTTTGACAAAGCTATTGATGGACTTAAAAAGCCAAAGACAGTCAGCAACTTCATCATAGGTCAGATTTTCCGAGTTCTACAAACAGAGGAGGACAAAGAGGCATTTGACATCAAGACAACTCCCCAGCAGTTAAATCAGCTTTGTAAGCTGTTAGAGGAGGGCAAAATTCAAAATAATCTTGCAAAATCCACCCTTGACAAAATGCTTGAAACAGGCAAGGACTGCACAGAATATATCAGCGAAGAGGATATGGCAGGCCTTGACGACAGCTTTGTTGATGAGCTGTGCAAGCAGGCTATTGAGGCTAATCCAAAGGCTGTTCAGCAGTACAAAGAGGGCAAGGAAAAGGCTATTATGGCTTGTATGGGCTTTGTAATGAAGAACAGTAAGGGCAAGGCTAACGCTCAGGAAGTTCTTGAAAAAATCAAGTCTATGATTAGTTAGGGGAACATTATGAAAAGATTATTCACAGTTTTATTCTGTGCTGTTCTCATTTGCTGTTTCTTCTCCGGTTGCGGTTCCCAAAACGACGGGGAAGTGAAAGGTAATAATAATTCTCAGATTTCCACATCTGATAATGAACCCACAAAGGATGAGCTGTCGACAGAGGATTTTGAAAAAAAGCTTAACGGTGTTTCAGACTTTTCCTTTGTTACAGAAACCCAGGATGACGAAAAGGAATTGTCAATGTTCCCATATGAAGGACTTGTTTCCTGTGTTATGGTGAGCAAGGACGATGTGAGCATTGCCACATTTTTTGAATTTGACAGCGATGAAAACGCAAAGAGAATCATTGAGGATTCCAAAAGGTCAAATTCCTCCGACTATACAGAAGAAACAGGAAAAAACTTTGATAAAATCCAGCAAGGCTCTGTTGTTATTGAACAGGTGGGAAAAACAGTAGTCACCATAACATCAGAGGACAAAACCGTTACAGACACAATTCTTGATGTAACAGGTTATTGATAAGAATAGTAAACAAAAGTAAGAGCTATCTGCAAAACGCAGATAGCTCTTTTTTAACGGATATTCATCAGTTCTTACATTGAATCAGGACAAGTGATGTTGAACATTGTGAGTACATTTTTAATGACAGTTTTAACAGCCACACAAAGGTTCAGCCTTGCCTGTGTCAGGGATTCGTCCTCGCCCTTTACCCTGCAAGCGTTGTAGAATCTGTGGAACAGGTTTGCCAGGGTTGTAACATACCTTGTAATTTTTGTTGGGTCGTAGTCCTTGGCGGAATTGATAATCTCCTCCTCAAAGGATGCAAGGTGGTTGATAATATCCCTTTCCTCGGGAGCGTTAAGTAGGGTTAATTCCTCCTTAGTGCAGGAGCGAAGTGTGATTCCGTCCTTTTCCAAAGCCTTGATAATTGAGCAGATTCTTGCGTGGGCGTACTGAACATAGTAAACAGGATTTTGGTTGTCCTCCTTAACTGCAAGGTCAAGGTCAAAGTCCATCTGACTGTTTGCCTCCCTTGTGTTAAACAGAAATCTTGCGGAGTCAACAGGTACTTCGTCAAGGAGGTCGGAAAGCTGAATTGCCTTGCCTGTACGCTTGCTCATCTTAACAAGCTCACCGTTTCGCACCAGCTTAACAAGTTGCATTAACACAACATCCAGCTTGTCGCCGTTGTAGCCTATGGCATCCATTGCGCCCTTCATTCTCATAACATGACCGTGGTGGTCAGCACCCCATACATCAATAAGAGTGTCAAAGCCTCGGTCAAATTTATTTTTGTGATATGCAATGTCAGCTGTAAAGTATGTTGGGTTTCCGTTCTGACGAATGAGAACATCGTCCTTTAGCTCCAGCTTATCAATGTATTCCTGGCTCTTGCCTTGACTAAGGAGAATTTTTGTGCATACCTCTGCATTCTTGTACCACACAGCCCCCTCTTTTTCGTAGGTAAGTCCTTTTTCGCTCAAAATATCTACAACCTCTTTTACAGCACCGCTGTTGTGAAGTTCACTTTCAAAGAACCACTTGTCATAGGTGATTTTGTACTTAGCCATATCGGACTGCATCTTTTTGATGTTTTTAGGAAGTGCAAAGTCAACAAGCGCCTTTTTCCTCTCCTCAGAAGAACAATTAAGTAGTTTTTTCCCGTTTTCTTCTTTATATAGATTTGCAAGGTCGGTAATATCTCCGCCCTGATAACCGTCCTCAGGGAATGGTACATTTGAGTCAAAAATCTGTAAATACCTTGCCTCAAGGGAACAGGCGAATTTTTCAATCTGATTACCTGCGTCATTTACATAGAATTCACGCCATACATCATATCCTGCCTTGTCAAGAACAGATGCAAGACAATCACCTAAAGCACCGCCTCTTGCGTTGCCCATATGCATAGGGCCTGTTGGGTTGGCGGATACAAATTCAACCATAACCTTTTTGCCCTTGCCAAAGTCGCTTTGTCCGAAGTTTTCTTTTTCCTCTTCAACCTCTTTCAGCACCATTGCGTAGTAGTCGGGGGATAGGAAAAAGTTTATAAAGCCGGGACCGGCTGTTTCAAACTTACTGAAAAGGGTGTTTTCAAGGTTTATGTTGCTTGTGATTGCCTGTGCAATTTTAAAAGGTGGCATTCTGAATGTTTTTGCAGACACCATTGCCGCATTTGTTGCCAGGTCGCCGTGGGATTTGTCGGCAGGTGTTTCAATTATAAAATCAGGAGCATCTCCCTGTGGAAGTTCTCCAAGTTCAATGGCTTTATTGATTGCAGATGTAATTACATCCTTCATTTGCTGTTTTGCTGTTTTAGCTGTTTTTGACATATCAATTTTCCTTTACTGTTAGAATAAAGCGGTTGTGGCTCATTGCCTGACCGTTAAGGTCAAGACTGTAAGCAACCTCAAGTGTTCCGCCGTCTTTATCAAGATTGTTTTGAAGCTTGGTGCAGAATACTCCGAACATCAGCTCTCCCATTGGTGTTGTGTAGTGGCATTTATGGAGTTTGTCCTTTTCAAGGTACAGCCTTGTGGTGTGTTCCGATTCTCTCAAGATAGACACCTTTGTGTCACCAATGGATTTTATAGTGTTCAAAGAAAAGTCGTCCTTGGTTTTGCTTTCCTCGGAAAACTCCTTGTACTTTACGATTTTCACTCCGTTTTCTTCGTAATATTCCCCTGGGGCAGTGAAGGTCATTTCGTCCTTTTCTCCGTCTGATTCCTGTGAGGCGAAAAGGGTGATCAAGTAATTTTTGTCCATATCAGTACCCCTCTATATCAATTTGAGTTACGGAGTGTTCTATGTTATGACCGAGGAAAACCTCCGCTACCTTTTCAAAGTTTTCAGGAGTGTCGCTTACATAGAACTGGCAGTTGCCCTCCTCATTTTCCTGTGAAAGCAACCCCTCACGTTTAAGCACCTTTTTGGCGTAGTAGGCGGTTTCCATGCCGCTGTCGATAAGGGTCACATCACTTCCCATAACCTCTTGAATTGCGCCCCTGAGTATTGGGTAGTGAGTACAGCCTAAAATCAAGGTGTCAACACCGTTTTCTTTAAGGGGTGCAAGGTATCTCTCAACCGTTAGATGAACGATGGGGTCATCCTTGCTGATAAATCCGTTTTCCACAAGGGGAACAAAGAGAGGACAGTCCTGTTCAAAAACCTTGATGTTCTTGTCCTCTTCCTGAAGTCTTTTTTGTAGCTGTGGCTTCCGATTGTGGCACTTGTGCCGATAACTCCAACCCTTTTATTTTTGGTTGTCCTTACAGCGGTGTAAACGGTTGGGTTTACAACGCCTGTGTATGGCACACCAAGGGTATCCTTTAAATCCCCTGCAACAGAAGAAACAGTACCGCAGGCGGCAATTACCATCTTAACATTGTGGCTTAGCAAAAATTTTGCGTCCTGCACAGCGTATTTTTTAATTGTGTCGTTGCTTCGGTTTCCGTAGGGTACACGACCTGTGTCCCCAAAATAAACAATATCCTCATTTGGAAGAACACTAAGTAGCTGTTTTACAGCGGTAAGTCCCCCAAGTCCGGAGTCAAAAACACCAATAGCTTTTCTTTCCATTTAGCTACACCCTAATCTAAAATAAAACTATAAAATATTTTCTTATATTCTTTCTATACATATTACATACCTTTTTATTCTACCATATCCAACCTGAACTTTCAAGGGTAATAAGGGGATATGGTGCATTAAGTGGGAGGGGCGAGTGATATAAGGGCGGTAATATAAAAACCTTTGACAAAAGGGCATATACAAGGTATAATCAAGAGGATATAATTGAAAGGATGATTATCGTGGCAGATAATATTTTAAATAAAGCCTTTGCTTTAATCAGTGAAAAGGTAGAAAAGGCTCTTTCTCAGCAGGGATTTACCAAGCAGAATGTAGCTTCTGACAATAATGACGAAAAGGTTGCTCTGTTTTCAAACGACAGTATGGCATATTCTGTTGTTTACACAGGTAACGATAACCACCTTGTTCTCCGTTCCTGCTCAATGACAGACGAGGGACCGGACAACGACTGGAAGAACCTTGCAACTTGGCTTTTTGACCCTGATTCAGACACTATTTCAGACGCTGAATCAATCGGCAAGGATTTCTTTGAAATGCTTACAGCTACAACACAGATTAAAAAGGTTCAGCAGGCTAAGAAAAAGAAGAAAAAGAATAAGGAAGACGGAAATGCCGATCCTGAATTTCTTGCTAAGAGATTTGTTTCCCTGTTCCCCGAATTAAAGGACGAAATAAAGTTTGAGTCCGACAACTATTTCCCTTTTAGAGGAGTAACCTTTACAAGAAAAGCTATTGTACCAAGGGTGCAGGAGCTTATGAAAAACGGAAGCAAAAAGGAAATTGAAAAGTTGGGCGCACTTCTTTCCCGTCAGTATGGCAACGGAGACGCCGACACACGCTCAATTATCACAATAGTTATTATCAATTCCCTTGACAATGATGAGTACGAAAAACTGTATGAGTATTTTGACGAGGAACTCCAGAAGTATTCAAAGGGTGCAAGAAAGTACAAGGGCAAGACTGTTAAGCCGGAAAAGGTTAAGAAGAAAAAGTCCTTTATTGCAGATACACTCCAGAAGCAGTAATAATAGGCAATATCAATACAAAAACGCAGGGGCAGAAATGCCCCTTTTGGTTTTTAATATAGTTTTCTATGGGCAAAATGCAAAAATCGTCAAAAATTTTTTTAAAAATGGTTGACTAGTTGACACACTTGTGTTATAATCCTAAGTACCTCGAATAGGGGTTTATTTTTTGTGCCCTAAAGAGGGAGGCTATATTATTCTAATAGGAATAATCGGGAGGTGCCGTTAATGAGAGTAAAAGTAACAATGGCCTGCACAGAGTGCAAACAGCGTAATTACAACACAATGAAAAACAAGAAAAACAATCCTGACAGACTTGAAA
>JAXESA010000149.1:0-4262 GCA_034116205.1 Ruminococcus sp.
GGGTTACGCCAATGGCTTCAATTCCTGCAAGATTGGTGTTTGCGTCCTTAAGTGCCTTTTTTACAACCTGACTGATACATTCTGCGTGACGGCGTGATGCAATCTCGGGAACAACACCGCCGTAAAGCTTGTGTTCCTCAACCTGGCTTGCAACCACATTTGAAAGTACAACTCTGCCGTCTTCAACAACAGCTGCCGCTGTTTCGTCACAGGAGCTTTCTATTCCTAATATCTTCATTTGATTATCCTTTATAAATATTTAGTGAGAATTAAACCGTTTTCCTTGGGAGAACGGTAAAAGTCCTTTCGCACTCCCTGTTTAGTAAACTGGAATTTTTCATATAGCTTGATTGCAGGTGTGTTGCTTTCCCTCACTTCAAGGGAAACAAAGGAAAGATTATTATCCTTGGCGGTTTCAATAACCCTACTAAGCAATTTTTCCGCCACACCCTGACGGCGGTAAATCTTTTTAACCGCCAAATTTGCAATATAGCCCTCATCCAGAACCATATTAAAACCTATGTATCCCAAAGCATCGTTTTCCCCTTGGGCAACATAAAAGCAAGCCCCAACCTTAGAAAGCTCTGCATTTAGACTTTCAAAAGACCAGGGATTACTAAAACATTCGTCTTCAATTTGCTTTACAGAATGAATATTATCTTCATTCATTCTGACTATCTTTATCTTCATTTTCCTTAATATTCTGACGAATCTTTGAAAAGTATTTTTCAATACTTCTTTTGATTATATCACGGCTTGAACGGTAAATGCCAATACCAAATCCATAGGGGTCGGGAACACCGTGGTCGGCACCGCACAGAACCTCTATTTTGTTGCGTGGAATACCCATTGCTATAAGTGCTTCGGCATGTTCAAAGCTCATTGTGCAAAAGGTGACATAGTCATCGGGATTACAGTCGTCAAATTCCTTTGATTTGTGGTTACTTATATCAATACCGATTTCTGCACACGCTTTAACTGCATTTTCGGAAACAGGCAGGTCATTTTTTGTGTTAAGTCCCGCACTTTCCGCAACAGCGTCAATGCCGTACTCCTTTGCCAATTTGTTGAAAATTCCTTCAGCCATTGGAGAACGACAGGTGTTACCGGTGCATACAAATAATACTTTTTTCATAATATTCCTCTTTCTGAATTAATCAAAAAAGCCTGTAAATATATGCCTACTCACAACGCTATTGTATCACTTTACCATACAAAATTCAAGAGGAAAGGCGATATTCTGATATTATGTTGGTTTCAAAAGCCTTGGCGATTATCCCTTTGCTTCATACCAGTTTTCACCCACAGCGGAGTCGGCAATTAAAGGTACAGAAAGTGACACCGCCTTTTCCATTTCCTCCTGCAATATCATAGCAACCATCATAGTTTCGTGCGCAGGACATTCAACAATAAGTTCGTCGTGTACCTGAAGAATCAGCCTTGCCTCAAGATTTTCTTTTGTAAGTCTTTTGTCAACCTTAATCATTGCAATTTTGATAATATCGGCGGCAGTACCTTGGATAGGAGCGTTTCGTGCAACCCTTTCCCCAAAGGCCCTTGTCATACCGTTTGATGCTGAAAGCTCAGGCAAATATCGTCTTCTGCCAAAGGTGGTTTCTACATAGCCTGTTTCCTTTGCTTTTTCCACAACCTCTTTCATATATCGGTCAATACCGCTGTAATGCCTTAGGTATGAGTCAATGTAGTTTTTTGCCTCCTTATTGCTTACCCCAATATCCTTGGCTAAGGAGTAGGCGCCTATACCGTAAACTATTCCAAAGTTTACAGCCTTTGCCTTACTTCGCATTTGACTTGTAACATAATCAAGGGGCATATCAAAAACCTGACTTGCGGTGATTGAGTGAATATCCTGATTCTCTCTAAAAGCCTCCACCATATTTTCGTCCTTTGAAATATCAGCAAGCACCCTCAGCTCAATTTGGCTGTAATCGGCATCAACAAGCATCCATCCATCTCTTGCGTTAAAGAATTTTCGCATCTCTCTGCCAAGCTCTGTGCGAACAGGAATGTTCTGCAAGTTAGGGTCGGTGGAGCTTATTCGCCCTGTTCTTGTTTCTGTTTGGTTAAATGAGGAGTGGATTCTTCCGTCCTCGCCGATAACCTTTAGCAGACCCTCGCAGTAGGTGGAGTTTAGTTTGCTAAGTGTTCTGTAATTCAGCACCATTCCCACAACAGGGTGTTCGTTTCTAAGGCTTTCAAGTACATCTGCACTTGTGGAGTAGCCGGATTTTGTTTTCTTTTTGCAAGGAAGTCCTAAATCTTCAAACAGTGCCACACCAAGCTGTTTCGGAGAATTTATATTAAATTCGTGACCAACAGCGTCATAAATATCCTGCTTGAGTTTTTCAATCTGCCGGCTAAGGCTGTCGCCGAAATTTTTTATACCCTCTTTGTCAACAGCAAATCCTATGTTCTCCATTCTTGCAAGAACCCTTGCAAGAGGAATTTCTATATTTGTCAAAAGGTCACTTTGATTACATTCTTTGATTTTTTCTGCCAGTACATCACACAAGTTTTCCATTGGCGCAATGTTGCACAAGAGCTCATCATTCCCTTGATACACATCAACATCATATTCTCCGTTTAGCATAGTTATGTCATATGAGGATGAGGAGGGACTTAACAGATATGATGCAAGGGTGATGTCAAAAACAAGGTTTTCGATTTCAAAACCATTTTTATCGGCATAGGCAAAAAGTTCCTTGGAGCTATAAACATACTTTTTTGTACTACTTTTCAGCACAGAATCAATATCTGTTGTTTTTGTGATTTTGTCACCATCAATAATGTATAGATATTCTATGTTTGCTTTGCCACCGTTGTTACTGTATATATACACCTTGTCCTTAATATCTACAGTATCACTTTCAGTGTAGATATAATCCTTCTTCTGCACAACAGGGGCTTTGACCTCTGTTTCCTTTAGGTGGAATTTGTTTATGAGAGAAAACAGTTCAAGCCTTGCCATCATTCTTGACGCACCCTCGGGGTCTGTGCAGTTTACAAGGTAGCTGTTTATGTCGGTGTCAATGGGAATATCCAGCTTGATTTCACCAAGCATACGGCTCATATATGCACTTTCCTTGTTGTCAACAAGTTTTTTACGCATACCCGGTTTTATGTCAAGGCTGTCTATGTTTTCGTATATATAGTCAAGGTTTCCGTATTTTTGAATTAACTCACCTGCTCCCTTTGGACCGATTCCCGGCACACCGGGGATACAGTCGGAGGAATCCCCCTGAATAGCCTTTATCTCAATAAGCTGACGAGGTGTAACACCGTAGTCCTCCATAATCTTGTCCTTATCATAGAGTATTGCGTTTGCCTTTCCGCCCTTTGTTGAGGCAAGCCTTACAGTTACCTTGTCGCCCACAAGCTGTAAGGAATCCCTGTCACCTGTTGCAAGCACACATTCATCTCCCTTTTCTGCACAGGTGTGGGAGAGTGTGCCTAAAATATCATCAGCCTCAAATCCCTCTTTTGTAATCAGCTTGTAGCCCAAAAGAGAGAGTAAATCCTTTAGGGGCTGAAGCTGCTGATGAAGCTCCTCCGGCATACCCTTTCGGTTTGCTTTGTAACCATCATATGCCTTGTGGCGGAATGTTGGAGCTTTTAGGTCAAATGCTATTGCAACAGCGTCAGGGGTTACATCCTCCTGTATTTTTAAAAGCATTGTAAGAAAACCGTATATTGCATTTGTGAATTGACCGTCCTTAGTGGTGAGAGGGCGTATTCCGTAAAATGCTCTGTTAAGTATTGAGTTGCCGTCAACTACTAATAATTTCATAACTAAAACCTTTCAAACTAATAAAAAATATATGTATTGTTTTTCTTATTATAGTATAATCCGGACAAATATGCAATAAAACTGTTATCTATATATTGTGGTTTTTGTGATTTTGTAAGGTTGGTTGGTTTTAGATAATTCTCAATTAGAATTATCTAAAAGAAAAAAGAATTGACAGGTTACCGAAACACAATATGTAGTATGTTTACAATTTTGTGATACAATTTCTTGTAACCCTCATAAAACCTGACTTGAAATAATTACAAAAAAATTAAAGTGAAAATTGTGAAATATAACGGTTGACTAAGCACAATATATGGGATATACTATTAGGGCACGCAAAAAGAAAAGAATTTTTCAACGAAAACAAATATATTAAATTAACGATATACAACGACAAAAACTTTAGGAGGACAAAAATGATTAAGCAGATTGTAAAGAGGGACGGCAGAAA
>JAXESA010000150.1:0-8551 GCA_034116205.1 Ruminococcus sp.
AAAAGAGCAGATTGTTCCGTTGCTATGGCTTCGGGTAGCGAAGCCGCCAAGTGTGTTTCTCAGATTGTACTTGCAGATAACGACTTTGCCTCAATGCCACATATAGTTGCAGAGGGCAGAAGAACAATTCAGAACATTCAGCGAAGTGCATCCTTATTTCTTGTAAAGAATATTTTTTCAATTCTTCTATCTATAATTGTAGTTGTCTGCGGAGTTTCCTATCCGTTCCAGTCAATTCAGCTTTCCTTTATCGGCGGACTTACAATAGGCATCCCTTCATTCGTATTGGCAATGGAGTACAACAACAATCGTATCCGTGGCAACTTTTTCCTTAACATAATCACAGGTGCTTTGCCTGCGGGTATAACCATAGCACTAAATGTAATACTAATGATGATGTTCGGCAACTGGCTTGGACTTTCCGAAAGCGTTATCGAAACAATTTCAGTTATGATTACTGCCTTTACTCTGTTTACATTGGTGGTTAAGATTTCTCTTCCATTTAATAAGCTCAGATTCATTCTCGTTTCATTTATTTTTGTCGGGCTGATAATAGGATTTGTATTTGCAAATGATTTTATAAATACAGTACATCTGGGTTTATATTCCTTTGTAATAATGTTACTGTTTTTGTCTGTTTCTCTGGGTATGTTCTACCTTCTTACAAAGGTTTGCCAAGTTTTCAAAGGCAAAATTATTAAAAAGTATTATAGCTGATAAGTAACACCGCCCATAGTGGCGGTGTATTTTTGTTTTTTGAACATAAAGCAACAAAAAAGCACTGCCCCAAAGGCAGTGCCAAGTAAAATTTTTATTTTATTTTGGATTTACATGAACCATACAGTGCTTAACATCCTTAAAATCTTCCTCAATTTTGTCGTGTACATTTTCGGCTATATCGTGGGCGTCCCACAGTGTAAGGTTTCCGTCAGCACAAATCTCTATGTCAACAAAAATTTTGTTGCTGAAAAGCCTTGTCTTAATATCGTCAAGGTCAAGCACACCGTCAATATTAAGTACAGTTTCCTCCATCTTTTTGATTGTTTCCTCATCACAGGACTTGTCAACCAGCTTGTCAATGGATTCCTTTAGTATATCAAAGGCGGCTTTTATAATAACAAAACAAATGATTATACTAACAATAGGGTCAAGTATTTTCAGACCCATCATAGCTCCGCCAATACCAATAAGACTGGCTACGGAGGACAGAGCGTCACTTCTGTGGTGCCATGCGTCTGCCTTTAAAGATGAAGTATTAATCTTCTTTGCAGCGTGCATAGTGTAGTGGTACATAAGCTCCTTGACAACAATAGATACTATTGCGGCAATAAGCGCAAGTAGTCCGGGGGTTGCAAGACCTGAATAGTCACTTGAAATAATCTTTGTTAATCCACTGTAACCAATACCAATACTTGTGGCGAACAGCACCGCCGCAAGTCCCATAGACGCCATACATTCCATTCTTTCGTGGCCGTACCTGTGGGATGCGTCAGATTCCCTTGAAGATATTTTAACACCGATGATTACAATAATTGTGCTGAATACATCAGAAAAAGAGTGAACTGCGTCGGAAACCATTGCGCTTGATGATGCAATAATACCTGCCAAAAACTTAAAAACAGCCAGTACAACATTGCCGATTATAGTTACAAAAGATACACGGTATGCGATTTTAGCATTATCCAATTTAACCCCTTCTTATGTACAATTTATGATACGTGTACTATCCATTATATGTTTTAATAAAAAATTTGTCAATTAAAATATTTGTGATATAATAAAACTGTAAAGATGTGAATATTTTATTCGTGAGATGATTAATATGAATATAAAGTTGCCACAAAATGTAAATAAAATTATTTCCCTACTTGAGTCCAAGGACTTTGAGTGCTATGTTGTAGGTGGTTGCGTTAGGGATATGCTTATGGGATTAACGCCTAAAGATTATGACCTTACCACAAATGCTAAACCCGAGGAAATGCTTGAGATTTTTTCTGATTACAAAACTTTTGACAATGGAATAAAGCACGGTACAGTATCAGTAATAATGGACAAAGAAGTTTATGAAATTACTACATACCGAATAGACGGTGACTACCTTGATTGTCGCCATCCCGAAAAAGTTGAGTTTACCTCATCACTAAAAGACGATTTGTCCCGGAGAGATTTTACAGTAAATGCAATGGCATATAATCCAAAGGAGGGTTTGGTAGATTACTTTAACGGCAAAAGGGATGTGGAGTATAAGGCTATCCGTTGTGTGGGGGATGCCGACACCAGATTCAAGGAGGATGCCCTTAGAATTTTAAGGGCATTAAGGTTTGCCTCTGTATATAAGTTTTCCATAGAATACAACACTTTTAATGCTATATTAGAAAATAAAAAACTACTTAATAACATATCCAAGGAACGAGTATCTAAGGAATTTTCTCAAATTCTTTGTGGTGAATGTTGTGATTACATATTAAGAAGATTTAAGGATGTTGTGGCTGTGGTTATCCCCGAAATTTCTTCAATGTTTAATTTTCAGCAGAACAATCCTAATCACAATAAAACCTTATGGAAACACACCGCTTCATCTGTAAAGAATATAGAAAATGACGATGTGCTAAGAATGACAATGCTTTTTCACGATATTGGAAAGCCTATGTCACAGAAAATTGACGATAACGGTTACTCTATCTATAATGGTCACGAAAGGGTAGGAGAGGCTATTTCAAGGGAAGTGCTGACAAGGCTTAAATATCCAAAGAGTTTTATAGATACAGTTTCCTTTCTAATAAGAAATCACTCACTAAATATAAAAGCGGATAAGGTGATTATTAAGAAGATACTCAAAAATATGGGTGAGGAAAAATTCCGATTACTCCTAAAGGTTCAAAGGGCTGATATACAGGCTCAATCAAGCTACAAAAGGGAAGAAAAACTCCAAAACTTATGTAAAGTACAGGAACTGTTCCACGAAATTATCAAGAATAAAGAGTGTTACAGTCTGGAAACTCTTAATGTAAGCGGTTCAGACTTGATACACAGCGGTATAACAGAGGGCAAAACAATAGGGGAAACTCTTAACCGTCTGCTAACCCTTGTGATTGAGGGAAAATGCAGTAACACAAAAGAAGATTTGCTGAATAATATATAAAAATAAAAAGGCTATTGCATTAGTAATGTAACAGCCTTGATTTTGGTTGTGATGTAAAAATATAGTTTATATCCTATTAACTCCGGTTTTCTTAGCCGCGTCAATTACTGCATTTGCAACTGCCTGTCCGATTCTTTTGTCAAATGCCTCGGGAAGAATATACTCAGCGTTAAGCTCCTCGTCACTAATAAGTCCGGCAATGGCAAGGGAAGCGGCAACCTTCATTTCCTCGTTAATTTCCTTAGCTCTACAGTCTAAAGCACCTCTGAAAATACCGGGGAAAGCAAGAACATTGTTAATCTGGTTTGGAAAATCACTTCTGCCTGTTCCTACAACAGCAGCACCGGCTGCCTTTGCCTTGTCAGGCATAATTTCAGGTGTTGGGTTTGCCATTGAGAAGATAACAGGGTCCTTAGCCATGGATTTAACCATATCTTCTGAAACAATGTTAGGTGCACTAACGCCAATAAATACATCTGCACCTTTCATTGCATCAGCAAGAAAACCTGTCTTTTTGCTCCTGTTTGTTTCCTTTGCAATTTCTGCGTGAGCAGGGTTAAGACTTTTGTCACCCTCCCAGAGAATACCGTCTTTGTCGCACATAGTAATGTTTTTAACACCAATGTTCATAAGATGCTTGCAAATTGCAGTTCCGGCAGAGCCTGCACCATTGATTACAACTTCAATTTCCTCAATCTTTTTATTTACAACCTTAAGTGCATTAATAAGTGCAGCAGCAACAATAATTGCTGTGCCGTGCTGGTCGTCGTGAAAAACAGGAATGTCGCACTTTTCTTTTAACTTCTTTTCAATTTCAAAGCACCTTGGCGCTGAAATATCCTCAAGGTTAATTCCGCCAAAGCTACCGCTAATAAGGTAAACTGTGTTTACAAATTCGTCAACATCCTTGCTCCTTACACATATAGGAAAAGCGTCAACATCTGCAAATTCTTTAAACAAAGCACATTTACCCTCCATAACCGGCATACCTGCCTCCGGACCAATGTCACCCAAGCCAAGGATAGCTGTACCATCAGTTACAACAGCAACAAGGTTGTTCCTCCTTGTAAGCTCAAAGGATTTGTTGTAGTCCTTGTTAATTTCAAGGCAAGGCTCTGCAACGCCGGGTGTGTAAGCAAGGGACAAATCCTCACTGCTGTTAACCTTTACTCTTGATACAACTTCAATCTTTCCGTTCCATTCATAATGCTTTTTAAGAGACTCTTGTCTAATATCCATTTTATCTTCCTCCTAAACCTCTCCAAATCATCTCAAATCATTATACAACTAATCGCCCATTCATTCAATACCCAAAATAGTTTGACAAAATTAATTTTCTGCATTAAAATAACCTTGCAACCAAATTGGACAGCTGCGGTTAGAAGCGAAAGCGACTATCCGAGGAAAGTCCGAGCTCCACAGAGCAAAAATAACGGCTAACGGCCGCCGGGGGCGACCCCAGGGATAGTGCAACAGAAAATAACCGCCGTTTTAACGGTAAGGATGGAAAGGTGAGGTAAGAGCTCACCGGTGTTATGGAGACATAACAGCCGTGTAAACCCTATTTGGAGCAACACCGTGGAGGGACATATATGCTTGCTCGGCAGTCCTATGGAGGTGGCATTGAGCAAATGTGGTAACACTTTGCCAAGATAGATGGCTGTTCACGACAGAACTCGGCTTATAGATTTGGTTGCACTTGATTTTAGAAGAACCCTTTTGGGTTCTTTTTTTCTTTATCGGAATAATATTATTAATTTAACGACTATAAATGATATTCTTTGACATAAAATTACAATAAAATTACATTTCAGGGGCTTATATGTAATTATTTTTGATAAAAAGTTTCAATTTTTTAAAATAAATTACAAAAAGGTCTTGTTTTTTTTCTTTTATCGTATTATAATATGGACATGCTGAATTGACTTTAAAGAATTATTTAAAAGAATTTCTTTAAAGAATTACTTAAAAGAAATATTTATATTTTACGGGGAGAATGTTTATGAGACTGAGAAAACAAGAATTAGGGGATAGAAACCTAATTGGCGCAAGAGTTGAAGCGGCAAGAAAGAAGAAGGGTATGAAGCAAAAGGAACTGTTGGCACAGCTTCAGGTAAACGGTGTTGATATGAATGCTTCAGGTCTTTCTAAGCTTGAGGGACAGATTAGATATGTAACAGATATCGAGCTTGTTGCACTTGCTGATATTCTTGAAATTTCTGTTGATTCACTGCTTGGCAGGGACTAAAAACTACGGTGACTTAGGTGTCACCGTTTTTTATTGCAAAAAATAATTGAAATTTACTCTTCTTTTGATATAATTATATGGTAATACTATGTAAACACTGAATATATAAATAAGATATTCAGCGTTTTCCTAATTGGAGGATATTGATATGAACAAGGTTGACAGCTTTTTTAATAGTATAAAGAACAAGAAGGTTGCTTTTTGCGGTCTTGGAATTAGTAACTTTCCTGTTATGGAGATGTTCGTAAACCACGGTATAGATGTTACAGCTTGTGACAAAAGGGATTTTGATGCCCTTGGTGAAAACGCTGACAAAGCAAAAAGTCTTGGTGTGAAACTTTCCTTAGGTGAGGATTACCTTAAAAACCTTGATGTTGATATTGTATTTAGAACCCCTGGTATGAGGTACTATATGGACGAGCTTGTTGAAATGCGTAATAGGGGCGTTGTTGTCACATCTGAAATGGAGCTTTTCTTTGAGCTTTGCCCTTGCAAAATCATTGCAATCACAGGCTCTGACGGAAAAACTACAACAACATCAATTATTTCTGAATTTCTTAAATCACAGGGTAAAAAGGTTTATCTTGGTGGTAACATAGGCAGACCTCTTTTACCTTTAATTGAGGAGATTAACCCGGAAGATTATGCAGTTGTTGAGCTTTCTTCATTCCAGCTTATCTCTATGAGGACAAGTCCCGATATTGCTGTTGTCACAAATGTTTCCCCTAACCACCTGGACATTCATAAGGACATGCAGGAGTATGTTGACTCCAAAAAGAATATTCTCTTGCATCAGGGAGCATTTTCAAAAACTGTCCTGAACCTTGACAATGAAATTTCAAACTCTTTCTCTGATGAAGTAAGGGGTATTCTTGCAAAGTTCAGCAGACAGAGCAAAGTTAATAACGGAGCATTTTTAAGGGATAACAAAATCATCTACTCAGACTTTGGCACAGAAACAGAGATTATAGATATTAACGATATTTTCATCCCGGGTATGCACAATGTTGAAAACTATATGGCTGCCATATCTGCTGTTTGGGGTATTGTAGATGTTGACACCATAAGACAGGTGGCTAAGACCTTTACAGGTGTTGAACACAGAGCAGAATTTGTAAGAGAGATTAACGGTGTTAAGTACTATAACGACTCAATAGCATCCAGCCCAACAAGAACAGCCTCAGGCACTCTTTCACTTTATGATGAGAAGATTATTCTCATAGCCGGTGGTTACGACAAAAACCTTGACTATACAGACCTTGGTGAAACTATATGTAACAAGGTAAAAATCCTTATCCTTATGGGCAACACAGCCGATAAGATAGAAAACGCAACAAAAAGTGCAACCTTATATAAGGAAAATGAGCCTGTTATAGTAAGAGTTTCAAATATGGAGGAGGCTGTAAACAAGGCTAAAGAATTGGCTGTTTCAGGCGACAGAGTATCACTTTCTCCTGCAAGTGCAAGCTTTGATTTGTACAAAAACTTTATGGAGAGGGGTATTCACTTTAAAAATATTGTGAACAGCCTGAAATGATAAAATATATAGAAGACGAAAGGCTGTTTTCTCAAATTATAGAGAGCTTTGAAAATCACGATACCTACTTAACAAAGATTAATTCTGTTTTCAAAGCCTACGGTATCGGTGTAAAGGGGATAGACTTTTGGTTTCAGCAAAACCAAAGTGAATATACATCCTTAATATTAAAATCAGACAGCAATATTGTGCTTTACTTAACTCCCAAAACTGATATTACCGAATTATCAGAATTTCTTTGTGTTATAGGCTACTTATCTGTGCTTTTTGATAGTAGCTACAAGTTGCAAATACCCTGCAGTAGTCAGTCACAGGGAATAGTAATGAAACTTTATGAAAAGCACCGACCTGATAAAAGTAGTTTGAACATTATTACAGAGGACAACTACAAAAGGGTGTTTGAATTTTTTAATTCCCTAAATTGTGACGATGTAAAAATTAACTCCTACGGTGACTTTGCAACTGACTTGTTTTCAAAAATAAGATGTGGAGCAAGTAAAGTTCTTTCAGTATATGCAAATGGAAAAATGGTGTCTTGTATGATTGCAACAGGTGATAAGGTAAATACAATAGTAGGCCCTGTTGCAACTGCAAAGGAATATAAAAACCGGGGTTTAGGCAGAGAATTAATATATTCTTTGGATAATACACAAAGTGTTTTTCTCTACTGTAAAGATGATGAACATACACTTATATATAAGAGAATGGGCTTTGTCCCCTGTGGAAAATGGAAGGAAATTTATAGATGAGTTTTTTTGATTTTGACGAAAGAGTGTTAAAGCTTTCCGAAAAAGCAATGGATAATTGCAGGGATATTCTTAAAAACATTGAGGATATTCAAGAATACAACCAAAATAAAATGCTAAAGGCTTTTCAAAGCTGTAAGGTTTCCGAAAGTCACTTTGCCGACAGCACAGGCTACGGTTACAGCGACTGGGGCAGGGAAGTGCTTGACAAGGTTTATGCCACTGCCTTTGGTGCAGAGGACGCCCTTGTAAGACAGGGATTTCAGTCAGGTACTCACGCACTTACAGTTGCACTTTTCGGTATGCTAAGACCGGGTGACACTATGCTTTCAGTTGCAGGAATACCATACGATACAATCAGAAGTGTTATCGGCATAGAGGGAGATTATTCCGGCTCACTTAAGGACTTTGACATTCACTATGACGAAGTTCCTCTTGCCGGTAATGATGTTGATTATAATGCTTTAGAAGAAAAATTAAAAACAAAGCCTAAAATGGCATACATTCAGCGTTCAAGGGGCTATTCACTGCGGAAGGCTTTGACAATTTCCGATATTAAAAAGATATGCGAAGTAGTTAAAAGGATGTCACCTGATACCATAATAATGGTAGATAACTGCTACGGCGAATTTGTTGAAAAATACGAGCCTGTTCAGGTTGGAGCAGACATTATGGCTGGTTCTCTCATTAAAAATGCCGGAGGAGGAATTGCTCCCACAGGTGGCTACATAGCAGGCAGAGCCGACCTTGTTGAGCAGTGCAGTTACCGCCTTACCACCCCGGGTACAGGAAGAGAATTGGGAGCTACAATCAGCACAAAAAGAGAAATGTTTATGGGCGCTTTCAATTCCCCTCACATCACAGGAGAGGCACTAAAA
>JAXESA010000151.1:0-2689 GCA_034116205.1 Ruminococcus sp.
GGTTTGAATCAGATAGGAAAAAATATAACCGTATTTGAATGTAATAACGATATAATAATCGTAGACTGCGGGATGGCTTTTCCTGACGGAGAAATGCTTGGTGTTGACCTTGTTATCCCTGATTTCACATACCTTATCCAAAACAAGGACAAGGTGAAGGCGATTTTGCTCACCCACGGTCACGAGGACCACATTGGCGGTTTGCCTTATCTTTTGACAGAAATGAGTGTGCCTATCTACGGAACACCGCTTACCCTTGGCTTGGTGGAGAATAAGCTTAAGGAACATTCCCTTTTAAAGCAAACTGAGCTTAGAACATTAAAGGCAGGGGAGTCCGTTAAAATCGGCAAAACCACAGCAGAGTTTATTCATGTTAACCACTCAATCCCTGACGCTGTGGGAATAGCCTTGCACACACCTGCCGGTACTATTGTACACACAGGTGACTTCAAGATAGACTGTACACCGATTTCCGGCGGTATGATTGATTTAAGCCGATTTGCACGACTTGGAGAAGAGGGCGTACTCGCCCTTATGTCCGACTCAACAAATGCCGCAAGAGAGGGCTACACTCCAACAGAGCATACAGTTTACGACAGCTTTAAGAATCTTTTTCAAAAGGCAGAAAAGCAGAGGATTATTATTGCAACTTTTGCCAGTAATGTAAACCGTGTTCAGCAAATCATAAACTGCGCTAAAAAGTTTGGCAGAAAGGTTGCTTTCTCCGGCAGAAGTATGATTAACTATATGAATGTTGCCAGCAACCTAGGATATTTGGATATTCCTGAGAATATTATCATAGATATAGACCGGATACCACAGTATCCACCTGAGCAGATTGTACTTGTAACAACAGGCTCACAGGGCGAACCAATGTCTGCCCTTACAAGGATGGCTTTCTCCGACCACAGAAAAATAACTGTTGGTGCAGGGGACTTCATAATCATTTCCGCAAACCCAATTCCGGGCAACGAAAGGTCTGTGGGAAATGTTGTTGACGAACTCCTTAAAAAGGGTTGTAAAGTGGTTTATGAGTCTATGTATGAGGTTCATGTATCAGGCCACGCCTGTGCAGAGGAGCATAAAATCCTCACAAGCCTTGTTAAGCCAAAGTACTTTATCCCTGTTCACGGTGAGCAAAAGCACCTTAGAAAAAGTCAGGATATTGCAGTATCCTTGGGAATTGACAAGAAGAACACATTTATTGCAGATATAGGAACAACCCTGGAGCTTAACAGGGACTACATCAAGGAATTGCCAAAGGTTCCTGCCGGCAAGGTATTTGTTGATGGCTTTGGTGTTGGTGATGTGGGAAGTATTGTCCTTAGGGATAGAAAGCACCTTGCACAGGACGGACTTATCATCATTGTTGCATCCCTTGATGTTTATGACGGTCATGTAATTTCAGGCCCCGATATTGTTTCAAGAGGCTTTGTATATGTGAGAGAAAGTGAAGAGCTTATGACAGATGTTAAGAGGACAGCACTTTCTGTACTTGACGACTGCTGTGAAAGAAATGTTCACGAGTGGGGCGTTATCAAGAACCGCATTAAAGATGACGTTTCAAAGGTTATTTCCGGCAAAACAGGCAGAAGCCCAATGATACTTCCTATTCTTATGGAAGTTTAACAAATTGAAAATCAAAAATGGAAAATTGAGAATTTTGTTTGATATTGTTCCATAAACTCAAAACTCTAATTTAGAAAGGAGATGCTTATGAATAGGAAAAATTGGACTTTGACTCCATTTTTTATAATTTTCGCAATACTTATGTTTTGTATGTCTTTTATTTCCGTGAGGTACAATCCATATCTGTCTATTGCTGAGTTTGGCATTTCCTTAGTTTCTCTTGTGTTTGTTCTGCTGATGAATTTTAGATTCAGCAGTTACATAAGAAAAATTGTTAAAAGCGCTGTTAAAAGAACTGAAAAAATCGACCATGAATATCTTGAAAATTTCCGTTTTCCCGTTGTAGTGGTTGGTACTCACGACGACATTGTGTGGTGCAACAGCCTTTTTGTCAACAACATCTGCAAGGGCAAGGACCCATTGGCAAACGATATTAACAGCCACATATGCGGTCACGAATTAAGTGACTTTCTGGAGGAAAAGCCGGTTAAAATCAAGCTTTTCGACAAGTATTATCGTGTTTACGGTAATGTAGCGCAAAGCGCCACAATCCTATACTACATAGATGATACATACTATCGCAATGTTGAAAACGAGTTCCGCAATAAAAAAGGCTCTGTTGCAATAGTTCTCTTTGACAATGCAGAGGACTTTGACACCGACTCCGACGGTGAAACAGAGGGTGAAATTCTCCTTGCAGTTGAAAAGGCTGTCCAAAAGTGGGCGGCTGAAACAAAGTCTTTGTACTCGAAACTTTCTCCCACAAGATATTTGATTATTTTTGAGGAGAAAAGCCTTGTAAAAATTTCAGATGAAAAATTCAAGATTCTTGACGAAATTAGAAATATTAGATTGAATGGGAAGAGTGCAACAATCTCCATTGGCATAGGCAGAGGTCAAAACACCTTGAGAGAAAGTGATTTTGCCGCCAAAAAAGCCCTTGAAATGGCTCTTGGCAGGGGTGGCGACCAGGTTGCTATGGCTGTAAAGGACGAATATGAGTTCTTTGGCGGAGTTTCAAAGGGTGTGGAAAAGCGCAGTAAGGTGCGTACAAGGACCT
>JAXESA010000152.1:0-5815 GCA_034116205.1 Ruminococcus sp.
TATGGAATACGGATAATTCCCGTATTTTTAATTTTATGATAGGTGGTATTGAAATGAAAGTGTTAGTTGAAACATCAGCCCACCATATTCATGTGACTGATGAAACATTGGAAACCCTTTTTGGTAAGGGCGCAACATTGACAAATAAAAAGGATTTGTCACAACCGGGTCAGTTTGCCTGTGTTGAAAAAGTAACTGTTGTTGGCCCTCGTGGCGAAATGAAGATGTCTATTCTTGGACCAACAAGGTCAAAGGACCAGGTTGAAATATCTTTGACAGATGCCAGAAAGCTGGGTATCTCTGCTCCTGTAAGAGAGTCAGGATGTATTGATGGAACTCCTGGTTGTAAACTGGTTGGCCCATGTGGTGAATGTGAAATTTCAGAAGGTGTTATTGCCGCAAAAAGACACATTCACTTTACTCCTGAAAACGCCAAGGAATGTGGTGTTGAGGACAAGCAGATTGTTTCCGTTAAGGTTGTTAGTGAGGGTCGTTCTCTTACATTTGATGATGTAGTAGTTCGTGTTTCCGAAAGCTACGCCCCTGCAATGCACATTGATACAGACGAGAGCAACGCTGCTATGGCTTTCGGCGAAATTTACGGAGAAATTATTGTATAATCCTGAATATCTACATAATAAGTAAATCAGCTATTACAAGAGGATGTCACATTTTGTGACATCCTTTTTTCGGTAAAATATTCAGTTAAAATATTCAGTTTTTCATTAATTCTAAATTTGAGCAATGAATTTTTGAATTGCTGTGCAGTCCTTGATATTCACCTTTCCGTCCTTGTTAAAGTCGGCATTGATAAGTGCATTTTCTTCTAAATCAAATTCTTTATTGATGAATTTTTGAATGAATGTTACATCAGCAACATTCACTTCCCTGTCAAGATTTGCATCTCCCATAAGGTTGCTCTGCTTTGTAGTGATAGCCTTTATAACAAAGTTTCCGCCCTCTTCATCCATTAAATAACTTGAGTAAAAATCCATAACATCCAGAAAAACACCATTGCGATATATGTAGCTGAGACCTTCCTTGGCATCAGTGGTGAAAACCCTAGTGCTTTTAACATTCAGCCATTCGCTTACACCGACACCGCTCAGCTCATCGGTGCCTGTGGCATCAATTCTGACGCCGATACCGGCTTTTCCTTTGTTAATTGGATAATCCTCAATGTCAATGCTGACATATCCGCTGTATGGTACAGTTCCACTACCGATTTCTTTCCACAGGGAAGTGTTATCGGTAGGTTCCTGTGCGGTTTCGTCATATGGAATATAGTATAGGTCATATTTTGCACCAACGCTTGTGGTTTCAAACATAACCTTGTCAATGCACTCCTTATCCTTGTCAAAGTCAAGGAGATTTACAAAAACATTGTTTTGTGATTTGATTTTGTAAGCAGGGTCGCTTAGGTAATTGAATTCGTATGTTGCACCGTACTTTTCAACCTGATATATGTTGTTGTATTCAGCCTTGGATACAAAATCGGTGATGCAGTATGATGGACCAAAAGCTTCTGAGAATACATAGTAATCCTCGTATGAAATCCAAAAATATCCGCCAAGAGAATTGTTATTGCCCCAGCTGTTTTTGCAAAGCCATGCACCGTCATTCTGTGGTGAATAATCCTTGTAATAAGCCTCTGTAATGCCGTTTGCAACGTCCTCCTCTGTGGGTTGTGTTAAGATGGACTGAACACGGAAGTTTTCTTTGCTGTAATTGTCATCCCAACCAACAACGCATATATTGTGACCTGAAACAGAGCTTTGCTGGGTTGGGCAGTAGTGACTTTTGGAATCACTTGAAAGGAACTTTGAAGTGCTGTTGTAGTTTGCTGAAACAGCACCGTAGTCCATAATGCACTTTTTGATTGTGTCCGGGTCGTTACCGTTTACATACATAACTCCCGAAACACCATACTTTACATCTTCAGGGTCGTCAAGATTTATATTTTCAAAAGGTGTAGTAAAGGGGAAGAGGCTCTCCTTTACTGCGCCGGACCAGCTTGTAAGATAGCCAAGGGCTATGTATGGATAGCCAGGACTTACACTATATGTTCTTTGCCAGCCTGTGCTGTCACTTCTTGGTGTACCCCAGGCGTCCATATGTGCAACGGAAAGCCATTGGGATTCTTCAGGGGTGAGTTTTCCGTTTTTAATCAGCAGGGATTCAAGTGTTGCCAAGCCGCCAAATGCCCAACAGCTTTGGGTGTTTTGTTGGTTTCTCACAGGGGTGAGGTAGTTTAAATCTTTGGAGCTGTAGGACTGGGGAAGAGTGCTTTCGTCAACCTCAAGAGTGGTAACAGGATTTTCAAATGGCAAAGCCGTGCTTGAAAATCCAACATCAGCACCGGTGTAATGAGGGTGGATATTTGCCGCAGTTGCGGAATATGTGCCAAACACTGTTGTGATAGTTACAACAGAAATCATTACAGTCTTTAAAATTCTTTTCATATTAAATTCTCCTTAAAACAGGATATTTTTTATCACAATAAGTATATCAAAACTTTTTATTTATGTAAAGAATATTAGTTTACAAAAAACTAATAATACACATAAAGGATTGTGAGTTAAAATGGAGAGAAGAACAGACCTTGCCTTAGAGGCAAGGGAGCTTTTTGGGGAGGACATCAAGGGTGTTGCAGTGGAGGAAGAAAACAGCAGTGATATACACATTACAAGGCTGAAAATCAAAAGTGACAGTGCCTGTCGAAAGCTGAACAAAGAAAAGGGAACATATGTAACGCTGGAGTTACCTCCTCTTACTGACTCATTTCGTGACCCGGACGAAAGACTGGAGGCTGTGGCACAGGAGATTCGCCATCTACTGCCTGTTAATGGTTTGGTGCTTATTGCGGGGCTTGGAAATACTGAAATAACTCCCGATGCTTTGGGTCCCAAAACTGCCTCAAAAATACTTGCTACCCGACATATCAAAGGAGAACTTGCACGCTCTACAGGACTGGACAGCCTTCGTCCTGTGGCTGTGGTGGCAACAGGTGTTACGGGAAAAACAGGAATTGAAACAGGGGAGTATCTCCTTAGCATAATAAAAAAGATAAAGCCCAACGCAATTATTGCAGTGGATGCCCTTGCATCCCGTCGGCTGTCACGCCTTGGATGTACCCTTCAAATCAGCAACACAGGAATTTCCCCCGGTGCCGGAGTGGGCAACAACAGAACAAGGCTCACCAAGGAAACCCTTGGTATTCCTGTAATAGGGATTGGTGTTCCAACAGTAGTGGATGCCTCTACCCTTGCTCTTGATTTGTTTGATACAAATGACGCAAAGCTTTCCCACAAGCTTAGGAGTATGGTAAACCCCAGTGGCAGACAAATGGTTGTAACCCCAAAGGAAATAGACCTTTTGGTCAACCGTGCGTCTGAGTTGATAGCACTTTCTATCAATTATGCTCTGCACCCCAATCTTTCTATTTCCGACCTTATGTCGCTTATGTACTAAAGTATAAAATGTACAAACCCTGCATAGTATTAGAAGAGATAATGTTTAAGGAAGAGTTAAGAAATCACTGAGTTGTTCAGTGGTTTCTCAATAAACGAGGTGGTACATTGGGCAGTAAAAGAGCATTAAGGGGATTTAGCGTGTTTTTGGCAAGTGTAGCTATGGTGATAGGTTTTTTTTCAATAATCAATCGTGTGGGGGGATATGCAGGCAAGCCGTCAAGTAATGTTATGGCACAGACAACGGTGGTACAAACATCTGCCCCTAAAGAAACTTTTTCCACACAGCCCACAACGAAAAAAAAGGTAAGTGTAAAGAAATATGAAAGTTCAACCCAGCCTACTACCCAATCAGGAAAGAACTATCCTGTTATAGAAAAACAGTTTGGACAGGATGGCATTACATATAATAATTTTTCGGTAAAGAACAGCACCGACTTTGAACTTGATGTTGAACAAGAGTTAAAGTCTTCGTTGGGTTTTAAGATGGACAAAAACCACCGTGTGCAGGTGCTTATTTTCCACACCCATTGCTGTGAAAGCTATCTTCAGGATGACACAGGATATTATCCTGCTGATTACTACCCACGAACCACAGACAACAGCAAGAATGTTACAAGTGTTGGTGACGAAATAGAAAAACAATTGAAATTGGCTGGTATTGGTGTAATTCACGACAAAACAAAGCACGATTATCCCTCCTATAATGGTAGTTATGATAGGAGCTATGATACTATACAAAAGTATATGGATAAGTACGAAAATATTAAGGTTGTGTTGGATATTCACCGTGACGCCCTTGGTGAGGGTGGAGAATCCGGAAAGGTAAAGCCCGTTTTTAAATATAAAGGACAAAAGACAGCTCAGGTTATGATTATGACAGGTTACAACTATGAGGGTGGAGGATACTTCCCCTTTTGGGAAGAAAACCTGCGTTTTGCACTGAAACTTCAAAAAACAGCAGAGGATATGTACCCGGGACTAACACGTCCACTGGAATTCGGAGAATATACATATAACCTTAATGTTTGCAACGGTTCTTTGCTTATAGAGGTGGGAACAGATGCAAATACCCTTGACGAAGCAAAGAGAGCAGGAAAAATGGTGGGAAAGGCACTTGCAAAGGTGTTGCAAAATAATTGATTTGTGATATAATTACCTTAGTAATTTAAAATGTGTGGCATTTTAAAATATTGATTCGCCACATTGCAACTAAATGCTTGAAGGTAGTACTTATGAAGTTCTTATCACATTGTGGAAAAATATTAATAATTACAATGACTGCTTTTGTATTTGTTTTGTGTTCGTTGTCATCGGCTTTTGCGGAGGATATTCCGGTTACAGATCCGCCTGTAGAAACTGTTGCTCCTGCCACAGAGGCACCTGTTACAGAAGCACCCGTTACGGAATCACCGGAGACATTACCACCTGAAACAGAGGCGCCTGTTACAGAGGAGCCGGAGACATTACCGCCCGAAACAGAGGCACCTGTTACAGAGGAACCGGAGACATTACCACCTGAAACAGAGGCACCTGAAACAGAGGCACCCGAAACCGAGCCGGAATATACAGAACCTTATCAGGAAGAACCCGAAGTTACCCAGGCGTGGACAGAGCCACAGACATATGATGTAAATGAATTACCTACCTTGCCCGAGAGCAATGAGATTGCTGAGGACTTGCCTACAGCAATTGGTGCTGACAGCGATAGTGGCGGAGTGAGCCTTGTAGGCGGTATTGTGTGCTGGATCGGTGTTGGTGTTTCACTTGCGGTTATTATTGCTTTTCTCCTTTCTACAAGAGGAAAAAACAAGGTGGGAATAGGAAGATATGAAAGTGGAAACAAAATCGGTGGTCATCACTACCAGAATAATATAAGATATAAATAAAGATAAAATTGTTTAATGTTTAATTATGAAAATAGGAAATATAGAGATTAATAATTCTGCTGCCCTTGCCCCTATGGCAGGGGTGGCAGATTGTGCATTTAGGGAGCTTTGTGCTTCTTTTGGTGCGTCATATACCGTCACCGAGATGGTTAGCTCCAAAGGGATACATTATAATAGCAAAAAGTCAGCCGAACTTATGGAGCTAACCGACAAAGAAAGGCCTGCGGGAATTCAAATTTTTGGCGATGAGCCGGAAACTATGGCAGAGGCAGCTGTGTTTGCACAGCAGTTTAACCCTGACTTTATCGACATAAATATGGGTTGCCCTGCACCGAAAATCAGCGGTAACGGTTCAGGTGCAAGCCTTATGAAAAATCCAAAGCGGTGTGGAGAGATTGTTTTAAAGGTTGTTAAGGCGGTGAATGTTCCTGTAACGGTAAAAATGCGCAAGGGCTG
>JAXESA010000153.1:0-2395 GCA_034116205.1 Ruminococcus sp.
CTTATATCCATATTTTAGCACTTTGAAATAACAAAGTAAATATAAATAATGTATAAATATTGAATTTTTTGTTAAATATGCAAAATACAAAGTTAATTATAAATTCAGTTACCTTGTGTAACGATTAATTAATAATCCCAAAAACGCAAAAAAAGTCCGATAAAATCGGACTTTTTGCTCGTATAACTTTTATACGAAAGATGGAGGCGTCACCCAGATTTGAACTGGGGAATCAGAGTTTTGCAGACTCGTGCCTTACCACTTGGCTATGACGCCATCTATGAAATTGATACACAAAAAGCACCCATTAAGTGCTTTTGCTGTGGAGCGGATGACGGGGCTCGAACCCGCTACCTCCACCTTGGCAAGGTGGCGCTCTACCAGATGAGCTACATCCGCATATATGGTGCCTCCGGACGGAATCGAACCATCGACACGGGGATTTTCAGTCCCCTGCTCTACCGACTGAGCTACAGAGGCAAATTTTTGGCGACCCGGATCGGGCTCGAACCGACGACCTCTAGCGTGACAGGCTAGCGTTCTAACCAACTGAACTACCGGGCCAAAAATTGGTGGGAACAACAGGGCTCGAACCTGTGACCCTCTGCTTGTAAGGCAGATGCTCTCCCAGCTGAGCTATGCTCCCACATTGTCGCCTTCGTTAGCGACGAACATAATAATACAGTATTTCCTACAAAATGTCAACACCTTTTTTATATTTTTTCAAAAATTTTTGTCTCCTAAAATGTGGCTGTGTTTCCCCCTACTAATTTCTGCTAAATAGATATATAAGTCATAAGTTATCCTTTCAAAACATAAATATATGTGTAACGAAATAATCGGAGGAAGCAAAATGACAGATTATCTACCTGAAGGACGCAGAATAGATACATACGAAAATCTTGAGTCAATTTCCTGCCTGAAATCCCTTAGCGAGGCAATGCGTGACCGAAAAATACTGGAGGCAAGGGCTACGGTTTGCGACCAAAACCACAACCTGATTGTTGACCTTGGGTTTATGAAGGGCATCATCAAAAGGGAGGACGGCGCTGTTGGCATAAAAGATGGCAAGGTGCGTGACATTGCAGTTATTTCCAGAGTGAACCGACCTGTCTGCTTTTTGGTAAAGGGCTTTACAAGGGACAAAGAGGGCAACAATGTTGCAATTCTTTCAAGGGAAGAAGCACAGCTAAGGTGCCAAAGGGAATACATCAGCAGTCTTAACACCGGTGACATTATTGACGCCAAGGTAACTCACCTTGAAAATTTCGGCGCTTTTGTTGACATTGGGTGCGGTATTCCGGCGCTTATCCCCATTGACGCAATTTCCGTTTCACGAATTGAGCATCCACGGGAAAGATTTACCGTTGGAATGGACATCAAGGCTGTTGTAAAGTCCATTGTTGACGGAAGAATCAGCCTATCCCACAAGGAACTTCTTGGCACCTGGGAGGAAAATGCAAAGAAATTCACCCCGGGAGAAACTGTTGCGGGGATTATAAGGAGTGTGGAAAGCTACGGTGCTTTTGTGGAGCTCGCCCCAAACCTTGCAGGCTTGGCTGAAAGCAAGGAGGGAATTAAGGTTGGGGAACAGGCGTCGGTTTTCATCAAGAACATTATCCCCGAAAGAATGAAAATCAAGCTGATTATTATAGATACCTTTAAATACAACTACAACCCAAAGCCACCTGAATATTACTACAAGGGAAAACATATGGATACATTTTTGTACAGTCCCGAAATTTCTGACAAAAAGGTAATAAGCACCTTTATTTAGTTGCACTTTCCCTGTTCATATGCTAAAATTACAGCAGAGATTTTCGCATTTACAGGAGGTTGCTATGGAGAATTTGTTGCTTTATATCGCCCTGTCGGTAGTGGTGATTATTCAAGTAGTCATCTGCGTTATTGTGGTAAAGAACAGCAAAAAGGATGACTCAAATGACTACGAAAAGGAATTTTTGCTGTTAAGGCAGGAGCTTAACGAAAGCACATCCAAAAACATAAAAATGATGGCTGATATGATTAATCAAAATCAGCAGAATATGTCAGCAGGTCAAAAGGAAAAGCTGGAGCAGATGGAACAAAGGCTAAAGACATTTTCCCTTGAAAATGAGCAAAAGCTGGAGAATATCCGTTCTGTTGTGGAAAAGCGCCTCACCTATCTTCAGGAGGACAACAACGCCCGACTTGAAAAAATGAGGGAAACTGTTGACGAAAAACTGCAAAAGACCCTTGACGACAAGCTGAACAAATCCTTTAACCTTGTCAATCAAAGGCTTGAACAGGTTTACAAAGGGTTGGGCGAAATGCAAAACCTTGCTGTTGGTGTGGGCGACCTTAAAAAGGTGCTTTCCAATGTTAAGACAAGGGGAATTTTGGGAGAAATTCAGCT
>JAXESA010000154.1:0-15110 GCA_034116205.1 Ruminococcus sp.
AACCGTTTACAGAAATAATCTCTGTACCGCTTGTCTGGTTTGCAATATCCACATTTGCGTTGTATTCCTTGGAATCTGTGGTATTTCCCTTGGTAATTTCAGTAACCCCACCGCTTCCTGATATGCTCTGTGTGATTTCAAGACGGCTGTCATTGCTGTACTCACAGTAGAGCTTTACATTAAGGGTAATTGAACCTGAGGTAGCAATACACTGGATTTGGTCATTATTTTTGTTTGAAGTGCTGAGTGCTGTTGCCACAGTAGCACTATCCTTAAAGTAATAACCATTGGCAGAGTAGTAGTTACCGTCACTGTTATAAACCTTGAACTGGTAATTAGTTGAAGAGCCTGTAATGGTAAAGGTGCCGGTATAACAGTTACCGTCAGTATTTGTCAGCTTCCAGTTGGAGTCACTTACTGCCCAGTTGTTAAAGGTACCGATAAGGTAATAGTCCTTATTCTTTGTAAGCTGTGCACCGGATTCTACTAAGTCTGAATTAGCGCCTGTATCTGACTTTTCTGTATTTACAGCTATAACAGAGATACTGGAAATAGCAGTCAAAAACGCCAAAATAACAGCAGTTGATGCCCTTGCCATCAATTTTGCCAACTTGTCTTTTCTCAAAATCATTCTCCTTCCTTGATAATATTGTTTTGTCATAAATGTTCCCATACAAATACACCATATAAAAACATATCCGTCTTCAAATGATATATAGTATCAATATTAGATGTATATTATAGACCAATTAAAATTATACAACTAAAATATCGGTAATTAGTTTATCACAAGTAGAAAAATAATAAAATGGTAATTATTAACAAATGTGATGTTAATATTTTGTTCACATTTACAGCGAAAATAAATATTGCACAAGTAAACAAGTTATTTTTATAACATTTACACAAAATTTCTTTGTACAAAACGACTACCAAGAAATAGTATATTATATTTATCGTGGCATAAACATCCTTCATTTTTTATGCTTGAAAACAATATCTGACCCATATAAAACTAACCCAATCACCTATATATACTCATTTTTTCTGTAGAAAGGGCGTACCCAAAATACGGGTACGCCCAAAGCTTTTACTGTATTATTATGATGTAAGGTTAATCCTTTTGCAGATTATGACCAAGAACCCTCAAGAAGTGCTCCCCAGCCATCACCCCAGCCGGTAACTGTGTAGGTTGAGCCCGAGCCGAGGAATAAGTCATCAGTTTGATTCCAAACATATTTAACAGTTGCACCCTCTTCATCCCACTTGTTCTCTGTGGAAGTGCCGTCAAATCTTACAAAGATGATGTTCTCCATATTACTTGGAATAGTAATCTGTCCATTAACTACATCTACCCACAAATTGTTTGCACCTGACCAGCAATATGCAGCCCATCTTTCTGTACCTGTGTCAATATTTGACACAAAGTTGATGGTAGTTTCTCCAACAGGTTGAGTATCTGATGTAGGAACGGTAGCAGTTGTTGAAGATGTTGTATTTGTTGGAATAGTATATGTTGGCTTCTCATCAGAGAAGGATTCCCCAACAGGCATAGAGGAAATATACTTAGTTGCATATTTCTGAATTACTGTTGCATCCTGAATATCTATTCCATCGTCACCGTTAACATTTGCCGCCTTCTTACCAACTTCGCTCAGGGAGCTGTTAGGGTTACAAATATACTTTTGTAAAACAGTTACATCCCTGACATTAATATTTCCGTCCTCGTTAACATCTCCGTAAAGATGTGTCTGTGGAATCTGTGTTGCAATCAGAGTAATCTCTGCGTTTCCGTTGCGGGTAAAGTCGATTGTTTTAGTAGTTGAATTGTATGCAGTCGATGTAACATCTGTACCGCCTGTAACAACCTTTACATATGCAATCTCGTAACCGACCTCAGGCTCAACTGTCTTTGTAATTTGTGAAGTTGCTCCGTCTATCACTTCGGAAGATACACCGTCTGCAAATCCCTTGATTTTTGTTGTATTCCAAGTGACTGTTCCGCTGGAAGGAGTAGTTGTGGTTGGAGTTGTAGGTCCCTGAATATTCTTTTCGTTAAAGGACGCCATGTCAACAAGCACCATTGCTGTCCTTGCCGGAACAGAGATTGTTGTGCCTGTAACTGTACCTAAGTTTTTAAGACCTGCACTTGAGCCATTAACAATGGTTGCCCAAGAGGTTGGAAGTGTTGTACTTGCCTTTAGTGTTACAGACTGAGTAGAGGCGCTGTTGTTTGCAATAACCGCAACTGTTCCCCACTCGTTAGCAGCGTTTGCAGTTTTGTTTTGCATTGTGTATGCAATTACGGAGTTTGAGCCTGTAAAGTATGACTGTCCAACAGATGTGTTAGATGCGTCTGTAAACGGACTGTAAACCTGTCTGATTAATCTAAGACCCTTGTAGTATTCCCTAAGGCTTGAATACTGTGAAATTCGTGTCCAGTCAATTTTGTTTACAGCGTCACCTGTGTTGTAGGAGTTCTCGTCACCTCTTTTGGTTCTTGCAAATTCTTCACCTGCCTGTGTAAAGGCAACTCCCTGCGAAGTGAGAACAAGAGCCGCAGAAAGTTTGTTCATTGCAAGGAATGTTCCGTTGGAACCGTTGTAATCTGTGCTTCCCTGTGAATACAAAATCTTATCCCACAGGGTGAGGTTATCGTGACAGGAGTTATATGTTACTGTCTGGCTTGGAGATTGTGACCACTTGCCCAAAATTGATGATGTATGAGCCATACAACCGGCTTTAACATCTGCTGTGCTTGAGGTTGAACCCTGAATAAAGCCTGAGGATTTGTCGCTTGTGCCACCCTTCAGGGCATTTCTCATCTTATCGTTAAAGCATCCTACCCTTGGATTGAGCTTGCTTGCATTGTCCATAACAGCAGCGGAAGAACTGTCAATACCGTTCGAGCCCCAGTCAGCCATCCAAGGCTCACCATACGTAATGATTCGCTTGTCAATCTTGTCAAGCTCTGCACGGATATTGTTCATTGTTGTATAGTCGTGACAACCCATAAGGTCAAAACGGAAACCGTCAATATGGTACTCGTTTGCCCAATACTTTACAGAGTCAATCATATACTTTCTGTACATTGTTTTGTCAGAGGCTGTAACATTACCACAGCCTGAGCCGTTTAGGAATGTACTTCCGTTCATTCTGTAGTAGTAGCCCGGAACAGTATTTTCAAATGCAGAGTCGCTAGTGTTGTAGGTATGGTTATAAACAACATCCATAATAACAGAAATACCTGCATCATGGAGAGCCTTAATCATAGATTTAAGTTCTTTGATTCTAACTTCACCGTTATATGGGTCTGAGGAGAAAGAACCCTCGGGAACATTATAGTTCATTGGATCATAACCCCAGTTTTGACCGCCCTTTGTTTCATCAACAGAACCAAAGTCATACATTGGCATAATCTGAACACAGTTAATGTTATTTTCAATAAGGTAGTCAATACCTGTCTTGAGAACTCCTGCACCGTTAAGTGTTGTACCGTGCTGGGTAAATGCCATATACTTTCCACGCTTGTCGGCGTCCACTCCGGATGTGCTGTCTATTGAGAAATCACGAACAGAAACTTCCCAAACTGCAGCCTCCGGTGCATTGTCAAATAGAACATGAGTGTCGTTTGACCAGCCCTCAGGGTCTGTTGAATCAAGGTCAACAACCATTGAACGCTTGCCGTTTACACCGGCAGCATTGGCATATACATCACGGGTTTCCTTGGTTGTACCGTTAACTGTTACAAGATAAGTGTAATACATTCCGTTAAGGTCACCGCTTTGTGTGATTGACCAAACACCATTTGAACTATCCTTGGACATATCGTATGTACCGATTACACCCGCTCCGATTTCGCTGTCGGAACCAGTGTTGTACAGCTTTAGTTGTACCTTTGATGCAGAAGGAGCCCAAACCTTAAAGGTTGTAGAATCCTTGGAATATACCGCACCTAGGTCAGTACCGCTGTAAGTGTTGTAGCTTTCGCTAGAATTTGTGTATGCAGATGTCGCTTCCACTTCAATATCAGCCCCACTCGAATTGTAGTCATTTGTTGCAGAAAGAACTGAGAATGTTGCAGTTGTGGCAAGCATAGCGAGCACCAACAGCATTGACAATGGTCTAAGTAATTTTCTCATAAATTAAAATCTTCCTTTCAAACTGATACTAACATTATTTTAATGCCGAAAAACCTCAAAATTTACTCTGTCATTAGCACAAGAGTTTATAGATGTTTTACTCTAGTCAATTATATCAATTTTTTCACTGATATACTATTCTCACTTTTAATAATTTTATTTTGTAAAAACTATTCAAAAAGTATAAATTCCGTGAACAAATTATGAACAAGATGTTAACATCCAATATTTTTTATAAAATCTATCTTTTTATATATTCACAAAGAACCCTTCCACCGACAGAATTTTCCCTTGACAAAATTTTATCTGATAATTCTCTATCCTTATATATTACGCTCTCAACACGATTATGAGCAAAATTCTTAAGGTCCGGGAGGAAAAGGCCCTTATATTCATTTAATTTCATCTTGGGGAACAGATATTTTCCGCTTCCTCCCTCCAAAGCTAAAGGTGCAAAAAATACCTTTCGCTCCATTTGTCCTTTGGCAAAATTCATCCTAATCATCATTGTGCGCTTGCTGACCTTGCCCACAAGTATATCCATGGCACTTTTTTCTCCAAGGGACTCCACAGCCTCTGCGGTAACCTTACAGATAGCCCTTTCAAGATAATCAAGCTTTTGGTCAAAGGTGGTGGCACTGTCCCTCATAATAAACTCCACCAGGCGAAGATAATCCTTGCCGGAATATTTAGTTATGCCACAGCAAGCCCACACAAGACCCTGCTTTTTGTCGCAGAAAACCTTTTGTCGGTTGTCAATGTAGTTGCCCCCTCCCAGCGTTTCTCTGGAATCTGAGGCGGCTACTATTCCATATTCATTTCCAATCAAGCAGATGTATGACATAGCATTTACCTCTTTCCTAAAACTATAAGTATTTACTTTTATTATACATCTGCAAAATCTTTTTTACAACGGATTTTGGGCGATATAACGGAAAATCTAACTATGCAATATGTGCAAATGATTTAATCAGTATTTCTTTAATTGTATTTTATTTAGTGTTTACATAGTATTTATTGATAAAAATAAAAATATACTATATAATAAAGTGAGAAACGAGGTATGTATATGAAAATTTGCGTTTTTGGCTCTGCCAGCAATAAGATAAACGAAAGCTACATTAAAACAGTTGAAGAATTTGTATATCAGATGGGACAAAGAAATCACCAGCTTGTTTTTGGCGCAGGAGGCGAAGGACTGATGGGTGCTTCTGCAAGGGGTATGAAGAAAGCCGGGGGAGAAATCTACGGTGTTGTCCCAAAATTCTTTATAGACGAGGGCATTGAGGGACTTTTTGACCAATGTACAAAGCTCTTCACCACCGAAACAATGAGGGAAAGAAAGGCGAAGATGGAGGATATGTCCGACGCTTTTATCATTGTGCCCGGAGGTGTGGGAACCTTTGAGGAATTCTTTGAGATTGTTACCCTTAAACAGCTTGGCAGACACAACAAGCCCATTGCTGTTTACAACATCAACGGATATTATGACAGTCTTGAGGAAATGATGGAGCATTCCATGAGAGAGGGCTTTGTTAGGGAAAAATGCAGTGATTTATACAGATATTTTGACGACAGTGACAAGCTCCTTGACTATATTGAGCATGACACAGGTACAAAGTGGAGGTTGGACGACCTGAAAAGGAATTAACACTTGCCCTGTATTACAACTATTTAAAAAAGGTTAGGTACTCATTTGGGAATACCTAACCTTTTTTGTTGAAACCCTATTCACTCCTAAACCACAAATCCTGCTTGCCCGAGCCTCCAACATTGGCATTTATCTGATACCAGATATGCTTACTGTCTTCAATATAATAGTCAAGAACCTTAGTTAACACAATGTCGGAATTAACCTGTGCCACATTTTCGGAGCCGGTGTTGTGGCTGGAATAGAGATAAGAGCCACCCACAAGCTTGCACTTGCCATTTCCGTTCAGGAGATTTTCTCCCTTTTTATACATAGTTGCAATGTCTTTATCTGTTCTTTCAACATTAATCACATAGTTTGCTACTCCGTCAGAACGAACAATGAAATAATACTCCTTGCCCTGCTGATAGTATCCTATAAAATCGCTGTCATCTCCCTTGATGGAAGAGCAAATTTGATTATCCTTAATGGCATCTGTAATTAAAAAACTTACGCCCTTGCCCTCGAGAGTAATTCGGTAGTAACCAGTTGCACTTGGGAAGAAAGAGAGTATTCCCCTCTTGCCCTCTGACACCTGGCGAGTGTTAAAGGTGTTTTTACCATAACCTAAATTATATTTTGTGTAAACATCATAGTATGCGTTACAGGGAACATATTCTATACCGTTATCTCTGGCATAGTTTTCTGTTTCACTACCAATAATACTGCTAAGGGTAAATCCTGTCCTCTCATTTGCAAAGGCATCCTTACCGATTTTTAGAATATCGTCACCAATGGTCATCCCCTTAAGTGATGTGCATCCACAAAAAGCCTCGTCGCCAATGCTCTTTAAATCGTCTGGAAATGAAATATTAGTCACCTTTTTACAATTTTTGAACATACGGTCACTGATTTTTTGAAGTCTGGTAGGAAGTTTTGCCTTAACAACAGATGAATTTTCAAAGGCACCCTCACCAATTTGAGTATATTCCGACTTAAATTCAACTTCTTTAAGAACCTTGGTCTCAGTAAATGCCTGTTTTCCAACCTCTTTTATTGTTGAAGGCAACACAAGCTTTTCCACATTTTCGTTTTTATAAAATGCTTTTTCACCTATGTAAACCACCTTGTGACCGTTGATAGCTTCGGGGATTGTAAGATTTTTTTCTTCGCCGGTATAGCTTACAATTTCCATACCGCTACCCCTCATCTCTACTTCATATCCCTTTGGGGAGGCATCAAAAATTCCTGTGTAATACACAAACAGCCAAAGAAGCACAAGAACGCACACACCTATGGATGCACCGACAATCACCCTGACTATGCTTATGGGTGTTTTTTCTTTATTTATATTTTCCTTGTTTTCATTCGTTTTATTTTTTACTATATCCAAATCCAAACTCCTATAGTTTTATACGATGATTTTATCATTAATCAAACACAAGGTCAAGAAACAAAAGTCTAACCTGTCATTCCGAGCGTAGCGAGGAATCCCCTTCCTCTGTCACCGATTTTGTTAGAGAAATAATATTTTCATATAACCTGATAGTGTCGCTTTATGCACGACTGCTTTCCTTTCAGATTCCTCGACAAGCTCGGAATGACAGTGTGGTGGCTCGGAATGACATTATTATATAGATAATGGGATAAATTCAGAAAACAGGAATAATGCTATTTGTTTCTCAAAAAATACCTTAGGGTGACTTCTATGCTTTTAACCACTATTAATCAAATACTTGTTTTGTTCGGATATATGGCTATGGGATTTTTCCTTTGTAGGGGAAAATTTATGTCGGAAAATACACCAACAGTAATATCCAGACTTTTAAACTTTATACTTATGCCGGCCACAATCATTAACACATTTATGGACAAATGTACTGTGGAGAATTTTCTTAACAAATGGCATATTATGCTTTATTCCTCTGTAATTCTCCTTGGATGCATTGTTGTTGGGTTAATATTCGGTAAGTTCTTTAGCAAAGACCCCTACATTCAGAGAATATACCGCTACTCCTTTACAGTGTGCAATTTTGCCTTTTTGGGAATTGCATTTGTTGAAGGTGTTGCCCCTGACCTTCTGTTTGACTATCTCCTGTTTATTCTTCCGCTCAACCTTTACACCTTTTCCTTGGGTGTTGCCTGGCTGATACCCACAGGAGGCAAAGGTTTTTCTTTCAAAAGCTTTTTGAATCCTATATGTATCTCTTTGCTAATTGGGGCGATTATGGGACTCACCAATGTGGTGAGGTATATTCCGGAACAGATTAACTTTTTGCCCTATATTATCAGCGGAACTTCCAAGGCAATGGCACCTATGGCTATGATTCTCACAGGCTTTGTAATCGGCAGTTATCCAATTGTCAGTCAGCTAAAGAACTACAAGGTTTATATAATTGCAGTTGCAAGGATTTTTGTAATGCCCCTTTTGATTGTACTGATACTAAAACTCTTAAACACTCCTCAGGATATAGTTAGTGTTGCCCTATGCGCCAACGCAATGCCCCTTGGACTTAACACAGTTATTATCCCCTCAGCTTATGGCAAAGACCCAAAGCTTGGAGGAAGCCTTGCACTTGTAAGTCAGCTTATGTGCATTGTAACAATTCCACTTTTGTTCGGAATATTTTTATAGAAAAAAGCTCCCAATTAAGGGAGCTTAACAATGCTATTGTATATATGTGCTTTTCCATTACAAAATACAATTAGTCGAAAACGTACCAGTCGCCGTCAACCTTGACACAGGTAAGCTCCTGTTCCTGTTTAGAACTGCTCAAGGAATCTGTAAGGTAATCAGCAAGGCTGTTGTCGAAATCAAAAGACATTTTTACAGTAACCTTTTCAACAGCATCAATATCTTCGTAATCATAATCACTATAATTGTCAGCATAACTATCCTGGATATATTCAGCCCAAGTCACATTGTCATCATAGTCTTCGTCGGTAACATCCTCTTCGTCAACAACTTCAAAGTCAACATCAACATCAAAGCCATCTATCAAACCAAGAGCACTATCTATTGAGTCAGTGTCAACATCCATTTCTTCCGAAACAAAATCAGGATAACACTCCTTTAACTTCTCAGTATCCTTGTGGTTTATAGCATCTTCCATACGATTAACTACACCATTAACACCGCTGTTAGACACAATGCTAACAACTGAAATAACAGCGATAACAACAACTACTACTGCTACGGCAATACCAATTATCATAGGTAGATATTTTTTGAAATCAAACTTCTTTCCGCCCTGTGCCATTGGCTGAAAAGGTGTGCCCGCAGGCTGACCGACAGGGTCAACTACTGTTTGTGCCGGAGTTGTGTTATCAAATTGTGCTGTGTCCTGTGGTGGAACATTTTGTGAAATAGGCGCCTCGTTTTGAGCAGGGGCTACATTTTGTACAGGCACTTCGCTTTGAACAGGTATCTCTACAGCCGGTGTACTCTGTTCCTCTTGCTTTGCACCGCAAAGTGTGCAGAAACGAGAGTTATCCGCAATTTCTTTTCCGCAATTTTTACAAATCATACTTTACCTCCAAAAACCTAATTAGATACATAGAAACTTGTTGAAAAACCTATTTTTCAAACCTAGCCTTTTAATTATATTTTTTAGACAGGGAAATTATATCACAAATTTTAGAAATAAACAAATTTTTTGTCGGGTTATTTTTTGTTACACATTAATTTCCATTTTATTCATATTACAAAAGGATTATTTTAAAATAACTTTGTGCAAAATCACAGAACAATAAATAACATATAATACCCTTATATAACAAAACCACCCCTGTAAAAAACCACAGGGGTGTACTCTCACACATATATAAATACTATTAATTCTGTTTTCTCACGATTTTGTATTCGTCATACGGGTCGAAAAATGAGCAATCATCAAAACTACCCTGCATAAATCTAACCGCCTCATCTTCATCCAAATTCACATCGCAGGTGTAATAATCAAATTCTTCGTCATAGATATAATGTGCACACATATCACAATTAGATTTTGCCATTTTCTCACCTCCGAAAAATTTAATATCAGAACTTAAAAGTATCCTTTAGTCCCATCCACTTCTGGTCTTTATTGCTAAGGTTAAGTGGAGTTCCATCCTCAAGGGTATAGCCCTCTGCACCGGCATTTCCCTTGTATTCACCCACAAGGCTTGGCCATTCAATGCCGATTTCAGGGTCGTTCCATGCAAGTCCGCCCTCGTCACCCGGGTGGTAAAAGTCAGTTACCTTGTAGCAGAACTCTGCTGTTTCAGAAAGTACAAGAAATCCGTGTGCAAAGCCTTCGGAAATGTAGAACTGCTTTTTGTTTTCTTCGGTAAGCTCAACACCAAACCACTTTCCATAGGTTTCACTTCCTGAGCGAAGGTCAACTGCCACATCAAAAACACTGCCCTTGATTGCACGAACAAGCTTGCCCTGTGGATATTCCTTTTGGAAGTGCAGTCCCCTAAGCACACCCTTTGTGGACATACTCTGATTATCCTGAACGAAGTCCATATTCAGACCACATTCTTCCATATCCCTCTTGTTGTATGTTTCCATAAAATATCCTCGGCTGTCACCATGAACCGCCGGCTCAATAATGTAAAGTCCTTCAATAGGACATTTTGTAACCTTAATCTGTGCCATAATAAAATCCTCTTTTAATCTATAATTTCTTTCAAATATCTCTTTAGTGCGTCCTGCCATGTTGGCAAAGGCTCAAATCCATTTTCCTTCAACTTTGTCTTGCTGAGTCTGCTGTTAAATGGACGAGCAGCCTTAGAAACTCCGTATTCCTCTGTTGTAACAGGCAAAACCTTTACTTTGCTATATGATGAATCATACTGAGATGCCTGACTGAAAATTTCACAGGCAAAGTCGTACCAAGAAATATATCCGCCCTCATTGGTTGCGTGGTAATATCCGTACTTATCGGTTTCAATCATATCAACAAGAAGTCGTGACAAATCCAAGGTATATGTTGGAGTTCCTATTTGGTCACTTACCACCTTAAGAGTGTCAAACTTTTTGCCCACGTTGAGCATAGTCTTAATAAAGTTGCCACCATTTGTTCCAAACACCCAAGCTATACGGACAATAAAATGTTCGTCCAAAATAGAACTTACTGCCTGTTCACCAAGGAGCTTTGACTTGCCATAAACATTGAGAGGTGCATAATCCTTGCAGTCCTCCTCCCAAGGTTTTTCGCCCTGTCCGTCAAAGACATAATCGGTGCTAATATATACCATTTTGCAGTCATTTTCCTTGCAGGCCTTGGCAAGGTTTTCTGTACCCTTAACATTGATTGCCATAACCTTGTCAATGTTTTCCTCATCCTCTGCATTGTCAACAGCAGTCCAAGCTGCACAGTGAACAACAACATCAGGATTTACATCAGCAACAACTTTTTTCACAATAGCCTCATCGGTAATGTCCATCTGAACATACTCCATTGTTGTAACTGCTGTGTTGTCACTGTTTCCGCTGTATTTTGGTGCTATATCGGAGCCAACGCCCTCATAGCCCCTGCTATGAAGCTCGTTCATCACATCGTGGCCAAGCTGTCCTGCAACACCTGTTACTAAAACTTTCATTATCTGTCACCGTACATCTTTTCGTAATAGTTTTGGTACTCACCGCTTATGATTGTTTCCCACCATTCACGGTTGTCAAGGTACCACTGAATTGTCTTTTTGATGCCATCCTTGAACATTGTTTCAGGAAGCCAGCCAAGCTCGTTGTGGATTTTTGTTGGGTCAATAGCATAGCGCATATCATGACCTTTACGGTCTGTAACGTATGTGATAAGACTTTCAGGCTTGTTAAGCTCCTTACAGATAATCTTAACAATATCAATGTTCTTCATCTCGTTATGACCGCCGATATTGTAAACCTCGCCAACCTTACCCTTGTGGATAATCAGGTCAATAGCCTTGCAGTGGTCCTCAACATAAAGCCAGTCACGTACATTCTCGCCTTTTCCGTAAACAGGAAGAGGCTTGTCGTTAAGGGCATTTGCTCTCATAAGTGGAATCAGCTTTTCCGGGAAGTGATAAGGTCCGTAGTTGTTGGAGCAACGGCTGATTGTAACAGGCAAACCGTAGGTTCTGTGATAAGCAAGAACAAGCAGGTCTGCCCCAGCCTTAGAACTGCTGTAAGGTGAGCTTGTGTGGATTGGTGTTTCCTCTGTAAAGAAAAGGTCGGGTCTGTCAAGTGGCAAATCTCCGTAAACCTCATCTGTAGAAACCTGATGGTAACGGGTAATTCCGTACTTGCGACAGGCGTCCATAAGCACAGCAGTACCCATAATGTTTGTCTTTAGGAAAATGTCGGGATTTTCAATGGAACGGTCAACATGGCTTTCTGCCGCAAAGTTAACCACCATATCAGGCTTTTCCTCTTCAAAAAGGTTGTAAACTGCATCCCTGTCGCAGATGTCAGCCTTTACAAAGCGAAAGTTAGGGTTGTCCATAACAGGAGCCAAAGTTGACAAATTACCTGCGTATGTAAGCTTATCAAGACAAATTATTCTGTAATCGGGGTATTTATTTAGCATATGGAACACAAAGTTTGAACCGATAAAACCTGCTCCGCCAGTTACAATTATATTCATAATATTCTCCTCACTCTATGTATTCTGAATGTAATTATTATATATCTCTTTAGTATTTAGCGTCAATGTATTTTCCGTCAATGACATCCTTGAGGTACTGTCCGTACTGATTCTTTTTAAGTTCTTCATATACTTTAAGGACTTCTTCTTTTGAAATCCAACCGTTCAGATAAGCTATCTCTTCAAGGCAAGCTATCTTGCGGTGCTGATGACCCTCAATAGTCATAACAAAGTTTGTTGCCTCCACAAGGCTTTCGTGAGTTCCTGTATCAAGCCAAGTAAATCCCTGTCCCAAAAGCTCAACATTAAGCTCTTTATTTTCAAGATAAATCCTGTTAAGGTCGGTGATTTCAAGCTCGCCTCTTGCAGATGGCTTCAGATTTTTTGCATATTCTACAACACGGTTGTCATAAAAGTAAAGACCTGTAACACAGTAGTTGCTCTTTGGTTTTTCAGGCTTTTCCTCAATAGATATTGCTCTGCCGTTTTTGTCAAATTCAACAATGCCAAAACGCTCGGGGTCGTCAACATAGTAACCGAACACAGTCGCTCCCTTGCCCTGCTCGGCATTTTCAACAGCAGATAATAGTCTCTTTTTAAGTCCATGCCCTGCAAAAATGTTATCACCAAGCACCATTGCAACAGTATCGTTGCCAATGAATTCTTCCCCGATAATGAAAGCCTGGGCAAGTCCGTCGGGAGATGGCTGTACCTTGTAGGAAAGGTTTACTCCAAACTGATGCCCGTCACCCAAAAGGGACTCAAACCTTGGTGTATCCTGAGGTGTTGAAATAATTAGAATATCACGGATTCCTGCATTCATAAGCACCGACATAGGATAATAAATCATGGGCTTATCGTAAATCGGCAACAACTGCTTAGAAGTTACCTTAGTAAGCGGATAAAGTCTTGTGCCGGAGCCTCCGGCAAGGATAATTCCTTTCATAACACTACTCCCAAAATAATTTTAATCGTAATTAATTTAGTGTTTCCTTACATTGAACCCTCGCCTTTTAAAACGACTTTAACCGTTTTGAGGAGGATTTTTATATCGTTTCCTAATGACCAGTTGCGTATATATTCTCTATCCAGATTGACAATTTCTTCAAAGTCGGTAATTGTACTTCTTCCGTTAACTTGCCACATACCTGTGATACCCGGCTTGGTGGAAAGTCTGGCTCTGTGGTGAAGCTCATACTTTTGCCACTCATCAACTGTTGGCGGACGAGTACCTACAAGGCTCATATCCCCCTTAAGTACATTTAAGAACTGAGGAAATTCATCAAGACTAGTATCTCTGAGAAAATGACCAATTCCCTTTTTAAATGAACCGTCCGGCATTTTCTTGTAGCCGATAATTCGTGGGTCATCCTCCATTTTGAACATAAGTCCGCTGTCTATGGCGTTTTGTGACTCCAGCTCTTTTTTTCTCTCCTCTGCATCCATATACATGCTTCTAAACTTGTAAATTTTAAATACTTTTCCGTTTTCGCCTACACGCTTTTGGGAAAAAAATATTGGACCCGGGGATTTTGAATGTATCATAGGGGCAAATATTAAGAACAACAACCCTGTTAATATGCATCCAAAAAATCCTACGCAAATGTCAATAGCACGCTTGATAAAAAGTTTGCCGGGGCTTGCGTAGTTGATTGATGTTGTCAGCACAGTGTAACCTGCCACACGCTCAACAAACTGTCTTCTGCCCAAAACACTTTTGCCACTGAGTAAGCTTATATGAGTAACAACTCCCATAGATTCAAATTTTTCAATGAGAAAGTCCGGTATAGGGTGTTCCTCACCTAAATCAATAAATACTTCGTCAACCCAGCTTTTGCAGACAAATTCGCAAATATCGTCGCTGTTTGCAACAATTTTCACCCCGTCTATATGCTGACCCTCCAAATCCTGGTCAATAATGGAAATGCCCACAATTCTATATCTTTCGTAATTATTGTTTCGGATATTCTCCAGAACAGTTCCCATACGACTGCCTGTCGTAACAATGAGCATTGCTCTTTTCCCAGAGGAATTTGCCTTTTTTATAAGAATTTTTTTCCAAAGTACCCTTTCAAAATATGTAAATGAAAAGGCGAGACCCAACCAAATCAAGAGGAACGGTCTGTTAACCTTGTCCTCGTGGCGAACAAAAAATAACACCAAAACAAAAATTAAAGTACACCATGCAAACTGCCTTAGAACCGCAACAAATTCCTTGTAATACCCTCGTTGCAAAATGTGCTTGTATGATTCGACAAAAATCGCAACAATCACTTCAACTAAGGTTGCCATTAACACACAAACCCTGTACAAACTTGCACCGTAGGGATTTCCCCATCCCTCAATCATCCAAAAGGCACAAATATAGGAAATGTGCAGGCATAAAATATCCAAAAGTAAAAAGTCAAAGTGTTTGCGCCAGCTTTGATAACTTCTTTTGTACATATTCTCCCCTCAAATTTCTTTTCTTTTTAACATATACTAATGGTGTTCTAAGTTTCCCAAAAACTAACCCTATATAACAGGACATAAGTATAAAAAATACGGATTTCCTTATAGCACACTACACACAATTTTATACTTCAAACAGATTTTGTGTTCACTGTAATAATTCGACAATTAATGTATGAAAAACGACGATAAATACTTTACTTTGACTAATTATGGGATTTATCTTTTATGTAATATTTTTAAGTAAATTTTTTATAAGATAAACAAAAAAGAAAATCG